>CAZUCG010000071.1:0-9300 GCA_964619145.1 uncultured Lentisphaeraceae bacterium
CAGAGTTGCGAACTTGGCCGGGTCGATGTCGGCGGTGGCGGCACCATCTCGCATTATATGGCCCGCTACGGTATGGATGTTATTGATTGTGGCGTCGGGCTACTCAGTATGCACGCACCGTGGGAGGTCGCCGGCAAGCTCGATATCTATATGGCTTACAAAGGCTACGCAGCTTTCCTGCAAAGCTCTTTTGACTAAATAAACATCAGGCGGTAACTCCGGGACTGTTGATTCGCTCCCCTTCCCCATTCCCCACTTACAAGGTATTGTTATGGGCAAAACAAGCAAGAAAAAAATATCTCCGAACGACAAAATAAACCACGCCATTATTGGCTTGGGCTCAATGGGTCAAGGGCACGTCAAGTATGTGCTCGATGATCCGCAAGCCGAGTTGGTGGCCGTCTGCGATGTCAAGGGCCAGAAGGTCAAAGACACGCTCGCTGCCGTCGGCGGCAGCTGCAAAGGCTACCGCGATTTCCGAGAGATGCTCGACAGCGAGTCGATTGACGTGGTGCACGTCGTCACACCGCCGCATTGGCACGCGCTGCAAAACATCTACGCCTTAAATGCCGGCTGTGATGTCTGGGCTGAAAAGCCAATGACTAGGACCATCTCGGAAGGCGCTCAGGTCGCCGCCGCGGTGCAAAACAACGCCCGGGTTTTCCGCTTGAACACCTGGTTTCGACTCTATGGTACTTTCTACGGCCTGGGGACGACTGTTGCGCCGCTGAAAAAACTCATCCAGAGCGGTGCCTTGGGCTGGCCGCTCACGGTGCGCATCAGCGCCCACACCGGTTTCAACTGGAAGGCCTCGATGTGGACCGGGAAGCTCGGTCTGCCGCCAGAACCCGTACCGGAAGATTTCGACTACGACCTCTGGCTCGGGCCAGCGCCCTACCGGCCATATACTACTCACCGCACCGAAGTCTCGTTCCGCGGCTATTGGGATTATGATGGCGGAGGCTTGGCCGATATGGGCCAACATTACCTCGACCCAGTACAATACTTGTTGGATAAGGACAACACCAGCCCGGTGGAAATCGAAGCCAATGCACCCTGGCCCCAACACCCCGATGTGGTCGGAATGTGGGGACAAGTCTATATGCAGTACGCCGATGGCTGCAAGATTATCCTAGAATCCTGCGAATGGGGCAAAGACGAGACCAAAGGCAAGCCCTTTATTGAAGGCCCCAATGGCAAGGTCTATCAAAATTTCCGCACTTCGCCGGGCTACCTGGCCGAGCTGGTGCACCAGCTGCCCGAGCCAGAACCGCAAATCAGCGACTTCAATATCTCTGTGCGGAGCCGTGAAAAATTCGGCTTGAATGAACTCAATGGCAACCGTAGCAACATCTTGGTCCATCTGGCCAATTGCGCCATCCGCCTAGGCCGGAAGCTCTATTTTGACCCAGTCGCAATGCGCTTCATCGAGGATGAGCCCGCCAACCGCCTAGTCCAACAACCACTGCGCGCACCCTGGACGCTATTCTGAGGAGGAATAAATTATGACCAACACCCCTAAAAAAAGCAAACAAAAAACCACTGCTTCTTCGCTGGACAAAGTCAGCGCGCTGATTTGGGCCCAGTCATCTGAGGGCCGGGAGATTGCGGATTCGCTGCTGAGCCAGATGGTGCAATCCGTGCCAGAATTGGTCAATAGGCTCTCGGAACAAAATGACGATGCGGCCACGCAGGCTTTTTTTGCTTTAGAGGCTATGGTTATGTACTGCTTGAACCCAGACCGCTATGAAGATAGCATCAATTTAGCCAATGCACTGCTGAAAAGCCTGCCTGAGGCACCCGATAACTACTCACGCAATCAGCTGATTCGTTTTATCGGCCTGATTGGCGAACGCGAAGCAGCCGCGGCCTTACAGCCCTGGCTCGATAACCAAGACAGTTTTGAGGCGACCTTGCTGGCCTTGCGGCATATCGGCAATAACCCAGCCTTCGAAAATATTTCCCAAAAAATGCTCCAGTCCAGTGGCAGAGAATTCTTTGCTCTGGCCATCGCCTTGGGTGATTGGGAACTCAATGGCGTGCTAAAAGAAGAATTGCTCCGGGAACACCTCAGGACAGCCCAGCCAAATGAATTGCCTGGTATCTGGATGGCCTGCGCTAAATGCAAGGAAATTTGGCTTGCACCCGACCTGCTCAAAGCCCTCAAAGGCCCAGCGAAGGTCCTGGCCGGCGCAGCCCGCTCCGCCCTACATACCTTGCTGACTAAACTCGGCGGCTGGGAAAATATCGATCTGGCAGAAAAATTCTATGCCCTGGATCGCAGCCCAATTGCTCTGCTGACCTGGTTCCAATGCTGCCGCCACGAACTGACTGACGACTGCTTTGACGCCATCCTGGCAGCGACCTTGTCAGATAATTTGCCGCTGCGGGAAACTGCTCTGGAGATGTGGGACTACGCTTCCAGTAATGGCGTGGATATCGAACAAATGATCGACTTCGCCAACCATATAACCAACACCGAGACTAAAGCCGCGATGATCCGGATGCTAGGCCGCCACGGCGACTTGATCGCTCGGCCTTATGTGATGTCATTGATCCGTGATAAAAATCAGGCGATCCGCCTGGCGGCCTTGCAAGCCGCCAAAGACTTGCAAGGCCACCTGCCCTCAGCCAGCCTGCAATTCCTGATGGCAGTCAACAAATAACCAGCCTCATAACGCTACCGCGCGCTCTGGATACCCAGAGTGACTTCTTCTCATTTCAAGAACTAGGACTCACCCTAATGAACAATAAAATATTCCAACGTCTGGTAGTCTTGGAAATGGCCAACAACCATTCCGGTCAGGTCACCTATGGATTGAAAATTATCGAGGCTTTACAAAAGGTAACGCAAGGACGGCCTTTCCAATTCGCCATCAAATTCCAGTACCGCGATCTCGAGACTTTGATCCATCCAGATTATGTAAACCGGATGGACATCAAGTATATTAAGCGCTTTAGCGAAACACGATTATCAGAACAGGAATTCCTACAGCTGAAAAAAGCCGCCAGCGACTGCGGATTCTTGACAATGTGTACGCCCTTCGACGAAATTTCTGCTGGACGGGTAGAAAAACACGGCTACGATATTCTAAAAATCGCCAGTTGTTCTTGCACTGACTGGCCGTTATTGGAGCAGGTTGCTAAAATTGACCTACCGCTCAGCATCTCTACCGCGGGGGCGAAATTGGCAGATATCGATAATGTGGTGTCGTTCTTTGAGCATCGCGGCAAGAAATTCTGCCTGATGCACTGCGTAGGATCATATCCCACGCCTGATCACGAGCTGGAGCTGAACCAAATTGACTTCTTCCGCCAACGCTACCCCGGGCTACCGATCGGTTTTTCCACTCACGAGTCACCGAATGACACGGTGCCAGTGATGCTGGCAGTAGCCAAGGGCGCTACCATCCTGGAACGGCACGTCGGACTACCGGATGAGACCCACCAACTCAACGCCTACTCGTCCTCCCCTGAACAAATCGCGGCTTGGCTATCTGCCGCTGAACGCGCTTATGCGATGGCTGGCGTCCGGAACAAACGCCATACCTCCTCGGCCAAGGAAATCAGCGATTTGCGTGGCTTGCAACGCGGTGTGTTTCTGAAAAAACCCATCACCTCGGGGCAAAACATCTCTTCTGAGGCACTTTTTTACGCCATCCCCAACCAGGATGGCCAATTGTTGGCCAACGATATATCGAAGTACCTGCGTTTGCAAGCCAAGCGCGATTTGCCCGCCAACGCGCCTCTGCTCAGTTCTGCAGTCACAGCTAGCAATGACCGCGCCCAAGTATTACAAATTGTGCAATCGCTGTGTGAACTGATTCGCAAAAGTGGCCTGCGCCTAGGCGACAAACTCGACCTGGAGTTATCGCATCACTTCGGCTTGGCGCGTTTTGCCGAATTCGGCTGCAGCATCATCACTTGTGTTAACCGCGAGTACTGCAAAAAAATCATCATTCTACTGCCAGGACAACAGAATCCCAGCCACGCCCATAAACAAAAAGAAGAGACTTTCCACGTGCTCTATGGTGACCTGCAGCTGACGCTCGACGGTGTACATAAGAGCTACTTGGCTGGTGACTTAATTGTGGTGGAACGCGAGACACAACACAGTTTTACCAGCCAGACAGGAGCCATCTTAGAAGAAATTTCCACCCGCCATTACGTCAATGACTCTTTCTATCTCGATCATAATATCGGCCCCAGCTCCGAACGCAAAACCGGGCTGACTTTTTACGCCGATTGGATAGATGGGAATATCCGCTGATGGCCTTTTGCCACTAAGCCGAAATTGTCGTATCTTAGCAGCCCACTTTTTGGCACGTTGAAAGATTAATTATGGAAAAAGTTTCAGATTATATTTTCCGGATTATCGGCGAATTGACCAGCGTCAAGACAGTATTTATGCTGCCTGGTGGCGGTTGTATGCATTTAGTGGACTCGCTGGGTCGCAGCGGCCTGAGATACGTCTGCAATCTGCACGAGCAGGCCGCGGCAATCGCGGCCGAGGCCTACGCGCAATACAATGCTGATCTGGGCGTAGTGTTAGTGACTGCCGGCCCCGGCAGCACAAATGCTATCACCGGCGTTGCCGGTGCTTGGATTGATTCCACGCCCTTGCTGGTTCTCTCGGGACAAGCTAAAACCAGCGATTTACGCACCCGCAGTGGGGTACGTCAGATGGGCATTCAGGAAGTTGACACGGTCAACATCGTCAGGCCCATCTGCAAATACGCAGTCTGCATTAGCGACCCACAAGACGTCCCTTATGAATTAGGCAAAGCGCTCCACTTGGCACGTTCTGGCCGCAAAGGGCCTGTCTGGCTGGACATACCACTAGATGTCCAGGGCGCCTCGATAGAGCCATCGGCCCTGCCTTTGTATCAACCGGAAATGCCTATTGAAGCGAATTATCAACAGTCGGCCAGCGAGATCCTCGCTGCGCTTTCTTCTGCCCGCCGCCCGGTAATCTATGCCGGCAATGGCATCCGCTTGGCAGGCGGGTTGGCAGATTTCCGACGCTGGCTGGCAATGACCGGCTTGCCAGTTCTGACCAGCTGGAAAGCAGCCGACTTTCTGCCTGAGGACCACCCGCAGTTCGTGGGTCGGCCAGGGATTATTGCCCAACGCGGTGCTAATTTTGTACAGCAGACGGCCGATTGTCTATTGGCGTTGGGCACGCGTTTGGATTTATGCCAGACCGGCTTCAATCATCCTGGTTTTGCCCCGCAGGCCAAAAAATACGTAGTCGACATCGATGAGGCCGAGCTTGCCAAACTGGATATGCCGCTGGCCGGAAGATATCCGCTGGATGCCGGAAAATTACTCCAGGCCCTGATAGCACAAACGCCGCGATATACATTTTCCTGTCAACAATGGCTATCTCGCGGCAAAGCTTGGCAGCGTCGTTATCCGGTCATTTTGCCGGAATACTGCTGCGAAGATGCTGAGAAAGTGAATTTATATCATTTGACTAAGGTTTTATCTGAGGTGATGCAACCGGGGCAGATACTGATTCCCGGCAGTTCTGGCGCTTGTGCGGAAGTAACTATGCAGGCCTTCCAAGTCAAGGATGGTGAACGCATTCAAAACACCCCTGGTTTAGGCTCAATGGGCTTTGGTCTGCCGGCCTGCCTAGGCGCCTGTTTAGCCAGCGAGGGAAAGTTGACTGTTGCGATTATCGGCGATGGCGGCTTGCAGCACAACATTCAGGAACTGCAGACCTTGAAGAATCTTGCCCTGCCCATTAAGCTGTTTGTACTGAACAATGGCGGATATGGCTCTATCGTCAATATGCAGAAAAATCGCTTCCAAGGTCATTTCGTAGCCTGTAACCCACAAAGCGGACTGATTCTGCCGGATTTGCAGCGACTGGCCAAGGCTTATCAGCTTCCCTTTGTTAAAATTGAGCATCCGCGGGCACTGCAGCAACAAGTCGCCGATATTTTCAGCCGCCCCGGAACCACAGTGTGTGAAGTAATGCTTGACCCCAATGTCATCAGCGTACCCCATCTAGCGTCTGAGGCCTTGCCGGATGGCCGGATGGTCTCCAAACCGATGGAAGACTTAGCGCCTTTTCTCAGCCGCGAGGAACTGGCGGAAAATCTCTCGATGGAATAAATCGTGTCCAGCCATACTCCAGTAAGCGAAAAATTTATCTGTCGCAGCTGTGCTCAGGCCTTTCCAGCCCAGAGTTTACTGCATTTAGAGCGAATGCCGGCAATGGCACAACATCTGTCAAAAGCCAGCCAATCTGACACCAGTGTAGATTTTTCTGTACTGCAATGCCCGTACTGCGGGTTGCTGCAACTCGATTGCCAGCCTGTGCCGTATTATCGGGAAGTGCTCAGAGCCGCAGAGGTCTCAGCAGAAATGACCAGCTTCCGTAAACGGCAATTCAAATCATTCTTGAGTAGGCGGAAATTGCACGGTCGCAAAATCTTCGAGTGCGGTTGTGGCGCCGGTGAATACCTGTCCATTATGCGCGCCTGCGGTGGCGAGGCGTTTGGCTGGGAGTTCAGCGCCCAAAATGTTGAGAAATGCCGTACCAGAGGCCTCCCCATCGAACAAGGGTTCTTCGCCACCGGGCAAGAACGGCTGACAGAGGCCCCCTTCGAGGGTTTCTTCTGCTTGAATTTCCTCGAGCATATCCCCGACTTGACAGCTTTCTTAACCGGCATCCGAGAAAACTTGACTCCGCAAGCTTACGGTTTGCTGGAAGTGCCAAATTTTACAATGATGTTGCGCCAGAGCACCATCACCGAATTTATGTGCGACCATCTCTATTACTTCACTCACGACAGCTTGACTAATCTGCTCCACCGCCACGGTTTTGTAGTCCTGAAAACCCGCGAGCTGTTCCACGGGTATTTTCTCTCGGTCGAAGTACAGCGTCGGCAATGCACTGACCTGGCCGACTTCCACGACACCCGCACTTCACTCTGCGCACAACTACAGGCGTTGGTGCAGCAACACGGTGCGAGCAAGACAGTCATCTGGGGCGCCAGCCATCAAGCATTTGCGTTGCTGGCGATGGCTGCCTTAGCAGAACCGTTACTGGCCATCATTGATTCTTCGCCTCTCAAACAAGGGCGCTACAGCCCTGTCACGAACATCCCGATCGTCTCTCCCGAGCAAATACGTCCCGCTGATTGCACCCTGCTCATTGCCGCAGCCGGCGGTTACTCCACGGAGGTCGCGCGGATAGCCCGGCTGCGTTTCGGCCTTTCGTTATCTATTTACATTTTGCTTCCAAACGGCTTGGAAGAATACTCGAGCTCCGACAAGGAGCCATAATATCTTTACTAGCAAGTACAGCATTTATTCTCATTTACATTATTAGCAAGGAATTCTCTTATGCCTAAGCTCAAACCCGAAGAAAACAGCAAACGCAATTGGCTGAAGGATCACAAGCCCCGCGTTTACGAAAAAGTCAGCCAATTTCAAGAGAAGGTCTCTCGCGGTGAGAGTATAGCCATTATCCAATTCCAGTATGACTACCACTGCAATTTCCGTTGTGAACACTGCTCAGTCAAACGCTTTCAAGGCCAGAAAGATGGCCGTTACTTTACCTTGCCTGATGTCCGAGAACTCTCTCGCCAAGCCGATGCGATGGGGCTGGCAAATTTCGTGATTACTGGTGGGGAACCACTGGTCTTCCCCGATTTGGAACAACTGATTGAGGCCATCGACCCCAACAAATTCTATTTGGTTATTGATACTAACGGCTGGCTCCTCGACGCTGCCAAAGCTAACCAACTGAAAAGCCTAGGTGTAGACAAGATTCAGCTGAGTCTAGACAGTCTCGCTCCAGAAGAGCACGACTCGTTCCGGCATACCCCTGGCTCACACGAGCGGGCGATGCGAGCGATTGATGCATCCTTGGATGCAGGCCTAAATATCATCCTATCGACGGTCGTGACCCACCAACGCATCCGTAGCCAGGAATTTTTGCAGTACTTGGAATTCGCCCGCAAGAAAGGCGTGGGGACTTTTGTGACCTATGCCAAGCCAGTCGGCTCCTGGGAAGGTAATTTCGCTGCCCTAGTCAACAAAGAAGATATGGCTTATATGCGCGAGCTGGAAAAACAATATGCCGTCTTTACCCATCTAACCCCCTCGTATGGAATGGACTTGGGCTGTATCGCCGTCAAACGGATGATTTCTATCACCAAGTATGGCGATGTGATGCCCTGCCCATACATCCACGTGTCGCTGGGGAACTTTTTTCAGGAACCGCTACACGACATCGTGAAGCGCGGTATGAATATCAAATATTTCGGCAAACGCGTGCCGACTTGCCTAGTCGCTGAAAGCCTACCCTTCATAAAAAAATACATCGTACCGACGTATGACAAGCCGCTGCCCGTGCCACACCAAGAGATTTTTGGCTCTGAGGATTTGATTAAAGGCGACGACCCTGCATCGCAGCAGTGACTATCAGCAAAACTATGGCTAAAACACGCACCATTGCCATTATGGGAGCAAATTCCCAGATAGCGCGTTGCCTGACGGAGTACTACGCCCGGCAACAAGAGGTGCGTTTGGTGCTATTTTCCCACCGAACAGAAATTTGCAGGGCGTTCTTGGCCAAACAATGCATAACGGCAACAGTACACGATGGCTATGCTACCTTTGCCGACAGCCATTTTGATGTCCTGCTCAATTGCGTAGGCGCCGGCACGCCAGCTGTCTTACAGAACAACTACCTGAGTTGGTTCGAACTCCTTGAGGGATATGATAACCTCGCTTTAAGACAATTGCAGAAGCATTGCCCGGAAGCGTTATACGTCAATTTCTCCAGCGGCGCAGTCTATGGCCGGCAAGGGCAGGCGCCAGCCCAGGCAGACACTTGCAATTGCCTGGCAGTGAATCACATCACTCCAGCTGAATACTACACTGTGATTCGTTTGAATGCCGAGGCCAAACACCGCGCGCATACAGCACTGCGCATCGTGGACTTGCGCGTCTTTTCATTTTTTTGCCGCCACACGCCACCGGAATCGGGCTATTTCCTCAGCGACATCCTACAAGCTTTGCTCAAGGCCAGCGTACTCCAGACCAGCCCCGCTGAAATGGTGCGTGATTATGTGCATCCTGAAGATTTATGCGCCTTGATTGAGCTCTGTGCCCAGCAAGAATCGCTAAACACTGCCTTGGATGTTTATAGCGCCGCACCTTGCCGTAAAAGTGAACTGCTCTCGCTATTCCAACGGGAATTTGGCCTATGCTATGAATACTCGGCCTTGGCAAGCAGTCCCAACGGTGACTGTGAGATCTATTTTTCCGCCTACCAAG
>CAZUCG010000072.1:0-9278 GCA_964619145.1 uncultured Lentisphaeraceae bacterium
GTTAATATAATACAAAAATAACTATATACAAGTCAAATTATGGTAACTCGCTAATTTTTTCTGCTCTCAGGCTAGTTTTTCACAGTCATCTTATAAGCAGGGGGAAAAAGCTATAAATTCGCGTCTCTGCCGACAAGAAATGACTCTGTAATAATTGCTTCAACGGAGCTGATTATACAGCACTTTTTCTGCCTTCCCAGTTGCAAGTTCGGCAATAAAAGTTATTTTAAGGTTCTATCCTTGTTTTGGGTGAGATTGCCTAGCGTTTTCTCTCTGCCACATCAGCCAGGAAAAATTATTATGCAGGTACCTTTACTAGATTTAAAGCCTCAATACTCCGTCCTAAAAGACGAAATTCTCTCTGCTATCTCTGAACTCTGCGACTCGCAACAATTCATTCTTGGTCCTGTAGTAGAATCTTTTGAGCAAAATGTCGCCAAGTACTGTACGTCGCCATACGCTTGTGGTGTGTCGTCTGGATCGGATGCGCTGTTGCTGGCTCTGATGGCTGAAAAAATCGGTCCTGGTGATGAAGTCATCACTAGTGCGTATACTTTCTTTGCCACTGCGGGGGCCATCTGCCGCACCGGTGCCAAGCCAGTCTTTGTCGATATCGACCCGCTTTCCTATACTATCGACGTCAAACAAATTGAAGAAAAAATCAGCCCCCGTTGCAAAGCCATTATCCCAGTGCATCTATATGGGCAAACCGCTGATATGCAATCTATTATGGCACTGGCAAAAAAACACTCATTATGTGTCATAGAAGACGCTTGCCAAGCCATCGGTGCCGAATGCCGCGGCCAACAAGCTGGCGCAATTGGAGAATATGGTTGCTTGTCATTCTTCCCCAGTAAGAACCTCGGCGGTTTCGGCGATGCCGGGATGATCTTATCGAATGACCCTCAACGCGACCAGCTGTTGAAAATTTTACGCAATCACGGTATGTCTCCGCAGTATCACCACAAGCTCATCGGGGCCAACTTCCGGATTGACGCCTTGCAGGCTACCGTTTTGAACATCAAGCTGAAGTATCTCGACAGCTGGACTGAGAGCCGGCAAAAGAATTGCGCCGACTACTGTGCCCTGCTCAGTTCCTGTCCCGACATCGTTTGTCCTCAAGAGGCAGAATGGTCAACTCGCAACGTCTGCAACCAATTTGTCATCCGAATCAAGGATGGCCGTCGTGACAAGATTTGGGATGGTTTAAAATCCGCTGGCGTCGGTTGTGCAGTGTATTATCCGATACCGCTGCATTTGCAGGAATGCTTCCAAGAACTCGGCTACCGCGAGAACGACTTCCCCGCCAGTGAAGCAGCTGCTAATGAGACCCTGGCTCTGCCAATTTATCCGGAGTTGTCGCATATCCAAAAAAATTATGTCGCCGAAACACTGTTGAATTTAATTAAGGAGTGACGAGTTTGAGTAAAAGACATTATAAGTCTCAACGGCCAGAACAAGGGCTCATTCGCATCTATGGCCGCTTGCTCAAAACATTCGCCAAACCATACTGGTTCAGGATCCTTCTGGGAGTCATTGCCGGGGCTATTATCGGCGGAGCAATGGGCGCTGGCTTACGGGTGATGGATTTGAGTATGAACGCTTTCGAGAGTGGCCTCAAATCCGGCGCCGCTGAACAGCCTAGTCCCATAGTCGAGTTTCCCCTTGTCAACCGAAACAACAAAACATCTGCTGACTATTCGCCAGCAGAGCAGGCACCAGCAAATATCCCGACAATCGTCCCCAAAGATGGCGAGACAGACAAAGTGCAACGTAAGCGCGAACAGCTGCTGCAAAAAATCAACAATTTATTCGAGCGCTTTGGTTTGGAGGTGCGCATTGAGGCCGAAGAGTCGCTTACCTTGTCAGTCGTAGTGCTGATTATCTGCATCCTTTTTCTGTTTTTTGTTATTCAATCCTTGGGTGAATTGCTTAATCGATACTGTTTACGCTGGGTAGGCTCACGCATCGTCACCGATATGCGGCAAAGCCTTTTTGATAAACTCCAACAGCAATCACTGGCCTTCTTTTCCCGCAATGATTGTGGACAACTAATCAGCCGCTGCTTCAACGACACCAATGCAGTAGAACGGGTCATCTCATCATCCATACCAGAGCTCTTCACAGCACCAATTTTTATCTGTGTGGCTGGCCAATTCATTATCTCAAAGACAAGAGAAGCCCAGTTGCAGACCCCGGCCTTACTGGCATTGCTGGTTCTACCTTTTTGCATCCTACCAGTGTATTTGCTCTCAGGCTATCTGAAACGTTATGAGAAAAGAATCCTGGAACGCGTTTCCGATGTGACCTCACGGATGCTCGAGAGTTTTAGCGGCATCCAAGTGGTGAAAGCCTTCAACCAGGAAAAATATGAACACGAGCGGTTCCATAAAGTCAACGAAAAGCATTTCAAATCTGTCTGCAAGTCGATTTTAGCGGATGTCTTTATCCACCCCAGTATGCAGCTCTCAGCCATTGCCCTGGCATCAGTCTTTGTCCTGATCTGCTATCGCTATCAGATTTCTTTCGGGACTCTGGCGGTCATCGGCTTTGCCGCTCAACAAGCCTATAAGCCAATCAAGGATTTAGCTAAAATCAACGCCAGTTTGCAAAAAAGCGCCGCCGCCGCCGAGCGTATTTTTCAGCTGATGGATACCGATAGCACCTTGCCTCAAGCCAAGAATCCCGTCAAGATCAGCGAGTTCCAGCAAGAGATTGTCTTTTCCGATGTCTCTTTTGCTTATTCAGCAACTGGCCCGACAGTTATCAACGGCCTCAATTTGCGCATTGGCAAGGGTCAGCTAATTGCTGTAGTCGGTCAAACTGGCTCTGGCAAGTCAACTATGGCTAACCTACTGGCCCGTTTTTACGACCCCACAGCAGGGACTATCTTTCTCGACAATTATGATTTGCGTGATTTAGCCATCCCTGACTTGCGTAATCTTATCGGCATTGTCTCCCAGGATACCTTCCTGTTCAATGACACCATCGCCGACAATATCCGCTATGGTAAGCGTGATGCGACTTTGGCGGATATCCAGGCCGCAGCTGAGCAAGCTAATGCCAGCGAATTCATCAACGCCTCACCGGACGGCTATTTCCGCAAGGTCGGCGAACGCGGCAATCAGCTTAGCGGCGGGCAAAAACAACGCCTGGCCATCGCCAGGACTATCTTGAAAAATCCCCCCATCCTGATCTTAGACGAGGCGACCAGCTCTTTGGATACGATCACCGAGCATCTAGTGCAGGAAGCCTTGAATAATGTAATGCACGACCGCACCGTGTTGGCTATCGCTCACCGTTTGAGCACCATCGTCAAAGCAGATGTCATCCTGGTAATGAATCAAGGTCAAATTCTCGAACAAGGGAGTCATCAGGAACTCTACGCCCTCAATGGTGCTTACCGTAAACTTTACGATATCCAATTTACGGAAAAACCTTCCGCCTGAGTCAGCTTTTAATATTAACTGCCAAATTTAATGCTATGAATATCTTGGTACTGATTAAACAAGTCCCGGAAAGCCAGGCTACCCGTATGAATGAAAGCACTGGCACCTTGATTCGAGAAGCCGTTGACTCGGTTATCAACCCCCTGGATTTGCACGCTCTGGAATGCGCCTTGCTACTGCGTGAACAAACAACTGAGACAGTCACTATCGACTGCTTGAGTATGGGGCCGCCGGCAGCAACTAGTGTGCTAAAAGAAGCTCTCGCCTTGGGCGCTAACCAAGGCTACCTGCTCTCTGACCGAAAATTTGCCGGCTCAGACACCTGGTGTACCGCCAAGACCTTGGCCAGTGCCTGCCAAAAACTCGGCCACTATGACCTATTGCTGTGCGGCGAACGAGCCACTGACGGCGAGACTGGACAGACCGGTCCCGCACTGGCGGCACTCCTGGATTTACCAGTCGTAACCTTTGCTAGCGCCATCAATCCAATCGCGGAAGGCTGGCGAGTGCGCCGCCTGGTCGAAGATGGCTATGAGACAGTCGAGACAGCAGGACCGGCCGTGATTTGCGTCTTGAAAGAGGCATCTGTTCCGCGCTTGCCGACCCTAGACGGCAAGCGCCGGGCGCGCTCCGCCAGCTGCACCATCATCAGCGCCGATGAGTTAGGCATCGCCGCCACTGACACTGGCCTAAATGCCTCACCTACCCGCGTGGTAAGCATCTTCAGGCCCAATCACCGCAAAAAAAGCGAGCGCCTCTCAGCCCTTGACCCAGCCGGTGCCGAATCCGCCGTCGAGCAAATTCTCGCTCTATTGCGTCAAAAGGGGGTACTATGAACAACGACTACCACGGGACTTGGATTCTGGCCGAGCAAAATCACGGCCGTATCAACCAAGTCAGCTATGAACTGCTGACCCGGGCAAGAGTCCTAGCCGACAAACGGCAAAACAACCTAACTGCTGTCATTTTGGGAGACGACCTCCCAGAGACAGAGTTACAGCAACTCATTGACCGCGGCGCTGACCGCGTCCTGCACGCCAGCGCCGCGGGGTTGGCTATTTTTAACCCAGAGCCGTATTCAGCCTGCCTATGCGAGCTTATCCAGCAAGAAAAACCGGAAATATTGCTGGCGGCGGCTACCAGCAGCGGCCGCACTGTAATGCCTTATGTAGCCGGAAAATTGCGCCTTGGTCTAACGGCCGATTGCACCAACCTAGACATCGAGGATGACAGCGGCCTGCTCCTGCAGACCCGCCCAGCCGCAGGCGGTAACATTATGGCCACCATTAAAACGCCAAGCGAGCGTCCACAAATGGCGACGATCAGGCCGCATTCAGCCCGGCCTGCCGAAGCGCAACCAGGCCGCATTGGCGAAATCCTGCGCTGGAGCCCGCCGGCGGCGTTGCTGTCCAGTCGGGTTAAGCGGGTCGCGTTCGAGCAAGCGCCTGACTATCGCGGCATCCAGGACGCCGAGGTGGTGATTGCGGTGGGACGCGGCATTAAGAAAGCCGAGAATATCGCCATAGCTAGGAAACTCGCCGAGCTACTCAATGGCGCTGTTGGTGCCAGTCGAGAAGTCGTCGATCGCGGTTGGGCGCCATATCCGGGCCAAGTAGGCCTGTCCGGCAAGACAGTCTCGCCAAAGGTCTACCTCGCGGCCGGCATTTCTGGTGCCGTGCAACATCTAGCTGGGATGCAGACCTCGGACAGTATCATCGCCATCAATTCCGACCCAGAAGCACCTATTTTCCAATATTCTGAACTAGCCATCTGCGGAGACCTCTTTACCATCTTACCGTTGCTAACGGAGAAAATTGCCGCCAGCAAGAAGCAAACGTAAGGCAACTGGCATAATTTTCTGCCAATCGTCAAGAATCTTACTACGATTATGAATCATACTCCTTTTGCCCAGGTTACTGACCGCGTGGCTGCAGAATTGGCGGCCATTGTCGGCGAACGCAATCTCATCTACGACGACCCGGAACGGCTGTCGGCATATAGCCACGACGAAGCTGTCCATTGCCCAACTGCATTGCCGGAGGCGGTAGTCAAGCCAGCGTCAGCAGCAGAAATTGCCGCCATTATGCGACTGGCCAACCGCGAGCAGATCGCAGTCACCCCCCGAGGCGCTGGCTCCGGACTCTCTGGCGGTGCTGTGCCCATCCAGCACGGCATTGTCCTGGATTGTGCCCAAATGAGCAAAATTCTGGAAATTGACCGCGAGAACTTGACCATCACCGTCGAACCCGGGGTCATCACTTCGGAAATCAATGAGGCGCTGCGGCCATTTAATCTATTCTATGCCGGCTATCCGATGAGCTTGGAGACTTGTATGATCGGCGGCAATGTGGCTGAGAATGCCGGCGGCGGCAAGGCCGTCAAATATGGCGTGACCGGCAGATATGTACTGGGACTAGAAGTAGTCACTCCGACTGGCGAAATAGTGGAACTGGGCGGTAAACTAGCCAAGGATGTCTCTGGCCTGAACCTCTTGCAGTTGCTGGTCGGCTCAGAAGGCATCCTGGCGGTGTTCAGCAAGATCATTCTGAAACTGCTGCCGCTGCCGAAAGCCAATGTCGATTTGCTCTGCCTGTTCGACAGTGTGGAAAAAGCTATCGCCGTGGTGCCTAAAATCATCACCGAGGCTGGGATTATCCCCACCGCCATCGAATTCATCGACCGGCTGGCTTTCAGCACCGCTTGTGAATACTTGAATGAGACGCTGCCCTGCGGCGACACCGAGGCAATGCTGCTCATTAGCATTGATGGTCCTAGCCAAGAGCAAGTCGAGAAAGAATATGACCTCATCGGCGAACAATGCCAGGCCGCCGGCGCTACTGCAGTCTACGTCGCCGATAGTAAAGCGAACTCCGAGCGCATTTGGCGCATCCGCCGCTCAATTGCCGAAGCTTTCAAAATTTTCTCGCCCAATCAAAGTCTGGAAGACATCGTGGTTCCCATCGCTGCCATTCCTGCAATGGCTAAGGCCATCAGCGAAATCTCAAAAAGATATGCCGTACTGATTCCCTGCTATGGGCACGCTGGCGACGGCAATCTGCACGCCACGCCAGTGATGCCACCAGCCTGGGATATAGCGCAATGGGAAGAAACGCTGCCGAAAATACTGCACGACCTCTACCAGGAGACGAAGCAGCTCGGCGGGAGAATCTCTGGCGAACACGGCATCGGCCACAAACGCAAAAAATATCTCGCCGAGACCGTCGAGCCCGGATTCTTGAATATGATGCGGGCGATAAAAAATGCCCTCGACCCCAACGGTATCCTCAATCCGGGAAAGATTTTCGACTGATCGCCGTCGTCGTAAGTCGGTTAGATGATTACTGCAGCAGCTCCGCTAGCTCCTGTAGCTTAGCGATGGAATGCTGCCAGAAGTTCTTCTCAAAATCGGCAGACATAGCCGCGATATGCGGTGAGAGGATCACGTTATCCAAGGCGAATAGTGGGTTATCTGGCGCCGGCGGCTCTTCGGTCAAGACATCCAGAGCCGCTGCCCCCAGGCGATGATTTAGCAAGGCGTCATAGAGCGCGTCTTCGTCCACCACCTGACCGCGAGAAGTATTCACCAATATAGCATTTGGCTTCAGCAAAGAGAACTCTCGCGGACCAAGCAGATGCCTAGTCTCAGCTGTCAATGGACAATGCAGTGAAATGAAGTCAGACTGCTGCAGGACTTCATCCAATGGCAAAGATGTCGCTGAATAAGGGTCATAATGAATAACCCGCAATTGAAAACCGACCAACATCGCCTCCACCCGCCGGGCGATATTCCCATAACCTATCAAGCCTAAAACACGGTGGGATAGATGCCAGTGGAAGGCTTTCTCTGGTGCCGTCGCCTCTTTGTCCATCCACTCCCAGAAGCCAGCTTTTATCATCCGATCCATACGTGGTAGCAACCGTACCGCCGAAAGCAATAAAGCACAAGTATGCTCAGCTACACTTTCGGCAATGGAATCAGGGGTATTATGCACTGAAATGCTCAGCTCCGCGGCCTTTTCCAAGGGTAAGGAATCCAAACCGCTGCCGCTGCGAAACAAGGCCTGACAAGCTGGCAATAGCGCCAAGCTGCGATTATTCAAACAAGGGTTACTGCCAGTCAGCCAGACAATCTGTGCGCCTTGGGCAAAAGAGAGCAGCTCCTCTTCGCTACGGCACTGGCGACAGCGCAAATCAAGGCCCAAAGCGCGGACGCCTGCGGCCACCCAAGCCGGCAGACCATCTTCCTGACGGGAAATCATCGCAACAATCATAATCATCATCCTGCCTGACTTCGCGCCAAGCCGCCAGCGTTATCCCGGCAGTCCTAGTGCTAAGCACGTTACTCACTATTGCCCGACCCTGTACTATACTTCCACACCACCCGCCAGCAAGATCTGCTGCACTTCCTTGATGTCAACGTCACGAGGAAGAATCTGTCTCTTCACGGCCACAGCAGCAGCTACGCCAACACCCTGACCAATACTCAGGCAGATGCCCATCACCCGAAAATTCGAGTGTGCCAGGTGAGTGCCGGAGATATTGCGACCGGACAGCAACAAGCCATCCACTTTCTGTGGCAGGCAGGCCCGATAAGGTATGGTATAGGTGCCTTTAGACTTAAAATGCTTCTGCACACCATTTTTGTCCAGGCCAGGACCGACCAGAGAATGGATATCGAAATTAAAGTAATTGCGGGTGGCTATCCAATCCTCGAAGACACGCGCTGCCAAGATATCTTCAGCAGTGATTGTGTAAACGCCTTGACAATGCCTGGTCTCACGCACCCCGACATTCTCGGCGGCGGCCACCAGATAGCATTTCTCATACCCAGGCACGAATTCCCGCAAGAACAGCACGATGGCGTCCATCTGTTGCCGACAGACAAACTCCGCCTGGCTGAGTTGCCGGACATCCGTGCCATCGACATTGGTGACGTTGGTCATATTCACGCAGACCTCACCCGGCAAACGAGTGCGATAAAGCAACACGTGCCCGGCTGGCGCTGGCAAATGGGTTTTGCCCAACGCCTGGACCTCGCCTTTGGGAATATCGAGATAACTTTCGAAGCTGCCCGGGAAAATAGCGCGGGTATAATCCACGCCGCCAATCCGGAACATCAGGGTCACAGGCTGACAGCAGTTATCTTCTTCGCGCCCTAAAATATATTCCACTCCGGCCTTAGCCGCCAGGTCGCCATCACCGGTGGCGTCAATCACCACTTGCGCCAGGATGACTTCACGGCCAGACTTGCTTTCGGTAATTACGCCACAAACCCGGTCGCCCTCCTTAATCACCCCCACCACCCAGGTGTGCAGTTGCACCTCTACTGCAGATTCCGCCAGCAGCTCAGCCAGAGCAGTCTTTTGACACTCGTGACTGATACACCATTTCTCGTCATATTCCGAGACAATTTCTCGCTCCGGCGGCAACGACACACTCTGACACATCCGGTCGATAATTTCGTGCAGCAGCGGCGATTGTCGGGCACCGCTCCAATGCGACATCATCCCGGCAGTCGCCATTCCCCCCACGGCGTTGGATTTTTCCAGCAGCAGTGTCTTCGCTCCAACCCGGGCCGCCGCCAACGCAGCGCCAACGCCAGCTGGTCCGCCGCCAGCCACCAGCACTTCCACTTCCGCCAGCACCGGTAATTCGCAAGCCGGCTCAAGATAAGTCTTCATCGTGATTCTTCCCTTTTAAGAGCGACCATCGGACCCAACATATCACGGCCAAAAAATGCTGAACTGCAGCAAAAAACCCACAGAAGAACACTCCTGTGGGTTGTCAATGATATTTTGTGGCATTCCCAAGGGGAATTGAACCCCTGTT
>CAZUCG010000073.1:0-7820 GCA_964619145.1 uncultured Lentisphaeraceae bacterium
CGTGCTCCTCACCCGGGGTTATGTTTGTGTGGCCCTTCGGGCCGGACGCATCGCGCAAAAAAGTGTTAGCAGTACTTGCAGTAAGCGCATCAAAACGGGGCGACATAAAATGCCGTACATAATAAATTCAGAGTTCCTGACCCCGTCTGCTCAAAAAAGAAAAATTTGAGAAAAAAGGGGTTGTGGCTAATGGCTTTTTTCCCTATTGCATTTTTGAGGTTTAGCCAATGTTTTGACCAGAAGGCGATGTTCTGAAGCCACAAGGAAAACAGATTCTCACCCAAAATCTTTTTCCCCGAGGTCAGGAAGTCTGAAGTTGTTTTTTCACAATCCGAGCAGGGATTAGCCACGGTTGCGTTCTCGAGCACTATTCTCGGCAACGCGAGCAATACCCTAGGCTGAAAATAACACTTGACCCACAAACAACTGCGACCTGGAGCCTTTTAAGGGTTGGTTACGACAACCAGCCCTGGGGCACGAAACCAGCTACCGCCATTGGGCATAATTGCCAACAGTGACGGCAGCACAGCTGGGTCTGCCTCGGCGTTCTACAGCCGGGGGATTATTCGCAGCGGCAGGCTAGTCTCACTCTGGCTGATATTATGCGTAAATGTGATTTTAACAGAGTACTCGCCGACCGGCAATGCCTCTGTCGGGAGCTTGACAAAGCCTTGCGTCGGCAATGCCTCCAGCTCGGAGACCGCCAGCCGCTGTCCCGCCAAAGAGAAGATTTCCAGGCGGAGTTTCCTGGTTGAGGCATCCGTAAATGTCCGCAAGTAAAGTGGCTGCTGCTGCCCTTCATAGCAGATGGGCAGCAACTCATTGATTTCCAGGGTCTGCCGGAAGATGAAATTCCGGGCCTGCATAAACTGGCGTTCTGGATCGCGCAAAAAATATAAAGCCAGCTGTATATTGCCAGGGATTTGAACCTGATAGGGGGTAGTTAGCTCAATCGGTGTGCCTGGCTCCAGGCGGACTTTCAGCGTTTCGCGAAATAGCTCCCGCGCATCAGTGTTGTCACTGCCTACCAGCTCAATCGCGCCCTCAATCGGCTCTGCGCGATGGTTCAGCACCCGAAAGCGCAGGGCATTGCTGCCGATATAGACCTCAGCAGGAAAAATCTCGGCGCTGACCTCGGGCTCTGCCCGCTGCACATTCCGGAAGGGAAGGAAATGTGGAGTCGAATTGAGATGCTTGCCCTCGGTAGCCAACACGCTGCGCTCAAAAGGCGCGATTCGCCGCACCCGAGAGATGTTCAGGCCGAGATAGGGAATCGGCCCCGGCTGACAATGCACCGAGATAAACGGGATAGCGATTTCCACCGTCCAACCATCTGCGTAGGTGCCAACCGCGTGTTCCCAATAGCAATTCCACTGCACGGGCTCCAATGGCGCAGCTGGGTCGTACCACCAGAGCTCGGCGGCATCGTTATGCACATCGACCACGAATTGATGATATGAGCGACCGTCATTTTTGCTGTCGAGGAAAAATTCCACGCAGCCGTTGTTCCAGACTGGCGCATCGTGTCGGCTGAATTTCTCCTGCGAGCGCGCTTCAGTCAGGTTGACTTCACGACAATAGACGAAGAAATACAAATTTGCATCGTCGTACATTATTTTGCTTTTGGTTTCCATTAGCAGGGGTTGACCGGCACGCCAATTCTGCAGAGACCAAGAAGACGCGCCCTGCCAGGCCGCGTCTTCTTGGCCGTCAATCAACGGCTTCTGCTGACACTTGTAAAGGTCGGCCGCTGGCAAAAACAATCTCGCTGCCAACAAAAATAGTATTGTCATCTGTTTTTTCATTGCCTAGCCTCCTGTAATGTCAAAATCGCTGTGGCTGCCATAGTGCGCAGCTTCTCAGCGGTGTCGTTGTTGAAATGCTGATTTTCCGTGATGCCATTGACACGAGTCTGCCCATTGCCGCTCCACGGGATATGGCTCAAGATATCGTCAAGGCTTTTCTGGGCCGCAGTGGCCGCCTGTTGGCGCCCCGCTTGGCGCGCTTCGCCAATCATCTCTTTCAGCGTGTATAGGTACTTGTAATCGGTAATACCTTCGCGAATGCCCTCCCATTCTAGCGAAAAAATGCTGACCTTGGCCGAGCTGGGATTCTCGACTGGATAAGTCATACCATACGATTTTCCGGCGCTAAAATTATCCATCGGATCGACTGTGCCTCGCTGATACGCCTGATACGTATAGGAGAGATGGCCGCAGACGCCCAGCTTGTAACTCTGGAAGCCGCTATGCAGCCGATTCGGCATCAGCCCGCCTTCCTGGCCACCGTAACACCCGCCACCCAGAAACCAATACCGCAATGGGTGTTCTTTACTGATCGCTTGCAGCTCCTGGTAAGTCTCGGGATTCTGGGCGATAAATGAATTGCAGGAGATATCCAAGGCCGGTGCCATCTCTTTGACATACCGGGGAGCATAAACGCAGGAAGCCGTCCGCACTCCGGCCTCCTTGGCCAAGCGGTTCTGCCAGCCGGCCATCTCCATACTGCGAATATGCGGCTCATCAGCGCCCATATAATACCAATCGGCGTAAGCGGGACCGCCATATTTTTTCATCCAGCCGTCAAATTCCTTGATCTGAGCCACGAATGCCTGGCGAATTTCCGGATCATCGAACCAGCGTTCTTGTTTCGGCTTACCGCAACGCGCCATCGCAGTCACCTCGGCCTGCATACCATAGACGATCACCGGCCCGTTCATACCGGCAGCCTTGCGCACCCGCTGAAAATTCTCGACTGAGCCTTCACTGCCGAGCGTCCTGTGTAGCGAGGTCACGCCATAGTCCACCATATCGCGCATATAGCGCACTGCCAGTTCATCAGAGTAGTTGCGCTGCGGCTTGACGTGCATTCGCGAATAAGCGGACCAGACCATATCCGTCGGCGTCTTCAGTCGGAACGGCAGCACTCGCAAGCGCACGGCGAGCGCAATCGCCTCATCACCGCAACGCACTTCGAGTTGACCGGTATAGACGCCCGGCGCGCAATCGTCGGGCAAGCGCGTCTGCAGCCAGAAAATCCTGTTCCCGCCCGCGACCAGAGAGACCTCCGTTTGAGGATAAATCAGCTCTGGAATCTCGTAATAAGTATAGGGACCGCGCGGATAATCCCAGAAATGCACGTGCGAGATTTGTATCTGCCCGGCCGGCAGCACGTCCTTCTCTCCGGCGCGCAAGTCACTGATGCTCAGCAGCCGCAGCAGCCGCTCCTGCGCCGGATTATGGATGCTGAAATGCCAGACAGCATACTCGCCGGGTGTGGCAAAGGTCGAAACCTCACGGATTAGCTCGAAATCCTGCGGGGTGCTCGCGGGATAAATCTGCCTTGGTGAACGCCGGTACGCCACCGGCGCCGTCAAGTCGGGCGTGACTGGGTCAGCCTCTGCCGCCCGCGGCTCGAAGGTAAAGACCTTGTCAGAGACTTTTTTCTGCCGGGCTGGCGGCGGGCTCTTCTGCACCGTCAACGACTGCAGGCGGCAAGGCTGCGCAAACTCCACGGTCAAATCCACCGTAGCGGTTACCGCTGTGACTGGGACAGTCCAGCGCTGCAATTGCCCTGGCTCCGTCCGCAGACGAGCAGTCTCGCTGAAGCGCTTACCATCTTTGCGCTGTGTATAACGTAACAGCAGTTCCTGGAGCATATCGCTTTCCAGTTCGATGACGAAGGTATAGAACTGCCCTGGCTCAATACGGAAAATCCGCCCCGAAATCTGCCCGGCCTGGCCGGGCTCCAGCGGTTGCAACCGCACACCCTGCTCTGGGACAATCGTAGCCTGAGCGGCGCTGATTTTCCACGACGGCAGCAGATAACCAGCGTCGTGAGTATTAATCACCATATTGAATTGCGCAGCACCGGCAACACCGAGGCATTCGAGCGTGTACTCGTCCGCAGGCAACGCGGGCGATAGCAGCGCCTTGGCGAACGATTCGGCGCGCCAGACCTCCTGCCCCTCACCGTTCAACAGCCTCAACTGGCGCAACCGCTCGGCCCCGGAAAAGAAACGACAGAACAGCTTTCCGTGTGCGAAGGGTATTTTCTGTTCGATTCGCCAATCGGCCGCAGTTCCCGGTTGCGACAAATTCCAGGTCCGCTGCAAACCCGGTCTGAACGCATCATACAGAACAACATCCTGCTGACCTTGGCAAACGAACGCCGCCAGACATACTCCAAGAGTAAAAATCATTCGATACATCAATGCCGTCTCCTGTTTTACAAACTCGTCGATAATGGAAAGATGCTCCGGTATGCGTAATCGGGATTTCGCGAGGCGGCATCCCAGTAACCTAGCTGATCAAACTGGAACCATTTGGCGTGACCGTCCAAAAACTGCCAATTCGCGCCATCTGGGTGATTGGTGGCGTAGTCCTGATAGCCGTGCTGCTGGGTCGAATCGCCCACCAAGGCGCTCTTGGCAGGCTGGCGATGCACAGTCCTTGACGGCGACAGATAGTAATAACTCGTGCTGAAGTTCCCGAGATAACAATATTCGCTGGTGCAACGACCATCCGGTGCCATCCGCCAGGGTTTTTTATACGTCGGGTTGGCCGGGCAATCCGACAGTTCCCAGGCCGACAAATAGCGGGGGGCGTACTCCTGACAATCAAGAATGATGCCATATCCCCAATTCCTAGGGATTTTATTTGAATGCCGACGGCCTGGCAACCAATCATCGGCCGAGTCGGCATACAGCAGAAAGGCTATGCCGCACTCCTTAATCTGCGCAAGGCATTTGATTTTGATCGCCTTGCTCCTGGCTTGGCTCAAGGCAGGCAACAACATCGAGGCCAGAACAGCGATAATGGCGATGACCACCAGCAACTCAATCAGCGTAAACGACTGTTTTTTTAGTGAAAGCAACATCGGAATCTCCTTTTTCCTAGGTAAGCAAAATTATGGCATAGTGATTTATGCAATCCAGTTCGTTAATAAAATCAGCACTTAGTGCCGACTCTAATAATCAGCGGAGCGAGGACCTGAACAACCAAAGCCAGCTGCCCAAGCTGAAACCAACTGCCGCAGGAATATCTCACAGCTCGCATCACGCTTCCACTACCTGGATTTACTTCGTGGTTGCTTGTTGTAACCTGCTACAAATAATTATAACACGACTTTAGCCGCTTTACAAGAAAGAGACAAGAAATTCAGAAAAAAAACTAAAAGAATAATACCGTGGCGTAAGCCCACCTGTCGCTGAGTCACATTACCCGATTCGGCCAACATTTCCACCGGATTTGACCCAGCAGCTGTAGGATGCTCAAACGACAAAAATACATATCACTGACTTGAAAACTGCTGAGTATCCAGTAACGTAATATCTTGGCTCAATAAGCAACGCGCTAGCGCATTGCCGGACGTTAGCAGGCATCGCAACAATTCTCGCCAGAGGGCTACTGAAAATGACAAACGCCAACTCTGTGTTCTTTGCTCTTTGACTGCATTGCCAAATGCGTAACAACAACTAATTCTTCCCCCCCAAGCAAAAACTACTGGCAATAATAAAGGACAGAGATGAATAGCATCACAAATACCAGCCAACCGCAGAAACGCCGCTGGCGTTGGCTCAAATGGGGCGGCCTCGCATTGATCGTTCTGATATTGTCAATCGCGGTTGGCAGTTGGCTGATTTTTCAGTATCAACGTCGGCAGTGGACAGATGATACCCCCATTACCATCGAACAGACAGTGGACACTGCTGCCCGCCAGCCCGACGGCAAGAAATTGTACCGGGAGACCCGCCAGGCCTTGGAACGAGGCACCGCCAAGCAATTCAGCTTTGACAGTCGTGAGCTGAATGCACTGCTGACCCAAGTGCCACAGTTCCAGGCTATGGAAAAGCAAATGGCATTGCAGCTCGATGGTGACAAACTGCTGGCCAAGATGTCGCTGCCGCTTGATGACATCCCCGGCTTCCAAGGTCGTTACCTGAATGGTGACTTCGTCTTCGACCTGCATATCGAACAAGGCGTGCCGACGATAAGTCTGCTTTCTGGCACCATCCGGAACCAACCTATCCCAGAGGGATATTTGCAACAGCTTAATCGCATCGGCCAAAAACAGCTACTGCAGCGCCTAAGTGCGCAAGGCGATCTCAGCCAAGTCGAGAGCCTGCGAATTGAAAACAGCCGGTTAATTCTCGATGTCCGTGGCAGTAACAAGTAAAGGCGCTGGCGGATAATCCGCAAAACTACAGGGTGTATCTCTGCAGCGCTATTTTGGCCTGAGTCCGCGTCGCAGTCGGCCGCAGCCGCAATAGAAATGCCGCTGCCGGATGAGCAAAAATTGAAAAGGACATTACATTTGTCTTCTCTGATCGTGGCACCAACAGAAGACAAAAGCTAGATAGTTCTTGCCACCCAGGCCACGAGGAAATCTTTTACCAAATCATTTTCTTTTATCACATCTGCGGCGATTTTTTTATTAAGGCGGTTTGTTGGCATGCCAGTTTGGGTCATCAATTTAATCATCTTGTGGATCTCCCAATTCTGCGCTGCCATTGGCTTCTCGCTGTCGTTGCCGTTCGCGCCGTATTATATTCAAACCCTGGGCGTGACCGACCCCGATATGGTCAAAATCTGGACCACAGTGGCGACCGCCGGAGCGCCCCTGACTATGGCCCTGGTATCGCCACTCTGGGGCTGGTTATCTGACCGTTATGGCCGCAAGCCGATGTTGCTACGGGCCACGCTGGGAGCCGGGATTATCTTATTCTCTGCAGCTTTTGCGCCCAATGTGTATATCTTTGTCTTCTTACGCACGATGCAAGGCGTGTTTTCCGGCGTGGCCACAGCAGTAACAACCTTGGTGGCCTGCAATACCCCAGCTCATCGGCAGGGGTTGGCACTCGGCAGCCTGGCCTCTGCCCAATTCTCTGGGAATATATTCGGGATGTTCATCGGCGGTTTTATGGCTGAGAACTTCGGCTATGCCAATACTTTCCTGATCTCCGGCATAATACTGGCAGCTACCGGAATTCTCGTCTGGTTCTTCGTGCACGAAAAATTCACCCCGCCGCCGCCACGGAGCACAGCTCAACAGCGGATGCCTTGGCGGGAAAAATTCACGGCCCTAGGCCCAGGGACACTTTTGCTGGGACTGGTGCTCTGGATGAGCATCACCCGCCGGATGGACGGCGGGCTGCTGGCCATTTATATTCAGGAGTTGTATGGCGGTCTGGATGGCGTCGCCGTCTGGTCGGGGATTATCAATGCGACTGGCAGCCTGGGGGCATTATTGTCCGGAATAGTGGCCAGTTTGTTGATTGACCGGCTGCAACCGCGACGAATGATGAGCGTGATGGCTGCCGGAGCCGCCGGCAGTATGCTCTTTCTCGGCTTGGCCACCAACCACCAGATGCTGATTCCGGCGCGCTTTCTGTTGATGCTATTCGTAGCCAGTTTCGATCCAATTCTGCAGACGTGGCTTTCTAAAGTAACTCTGCCCAGCAAGAAAGGAGTGGTTTTCGGCCTGGCCCAGACGGCGAAATCAACTGGTATGACCATCGGCCCTTGCCTCGGCGGCTTCATTGCTTGGGCCTGGGCGACACGACTGGTATTCTGGGTCGCAGCGGTGATGTTCCTGCTATTGATACCCCTAGTGCGGCTGAGCTCTGAACGCCTGAATAAGCGCATCCAAGATGTCGAATGATGTAACGACGGCGTCCTCGCCGTCGTACCCAAAGTCCTCCCCATCCTCCCCATCCTCCCCATCCTCCCCATCCTTGCCATCCTTGCCATCCTCCCCATCCTTGCCATCCTTGCCATCCTCCCCATCCTCCCCATCCTCCCCATCCTTGCCATCCTCCC
>CAZUCG010000073.1:7920-9263 GCA_964619145.1 uncultured Lentisphaeraceae bacterium
CCCCATCCTCCCCATCCTCCCCATCCTTGCCATC
The DNA here is from genome assembly GCA_964619145.1 of uncultured Lentisphaeraceae bacterium. Taxonomy (GTDB): domain Bacteria; phylum Verrucomicrobiota; class Lentisphaeria; order Oligosphaerales; family Oligosphaeraceae; genus JAAZIZ01. Next base: position 7,955 of record CAZUCG010000073.1, read on the forward strand.
CTCCCCATCCTCACCATCCTCTCCATCCTCATCATCACTAAGAAAAGTCATTCTTTGCCGTCTTATAGTCAAAACTCCCAGTCCTGAAAGTATTTTTGCCTAATGTCGTCACCTGAAAGCCAAGAAGCGCAGTTTACTCTGCTAATCCGCGAGCATCTGCCGATGTTCCGCGGCCTTGCCCAGCGCATACTCGATGCGCCTGCCGACGTGGACGATGCCGTACAATCGGCCTTGCTTAAGGCCTGGCGACAGCGACGCACGTTTCGGGCAGAAGCCAAGCTGGCAAGCTGGGTGGCCAGGATTGTCATCAATGAGAGCTATGACTTCCTGCGTCAACGGCGAAAAGAAGCGCTCGTACAGCTCGAAAATACTGACCTGCCGGCACCGGACAATGACCACCAGCCGGCATTACAGTTATTGGATCAGGCCATTGCTGAATTACCTGAACTATATCGACAAACTGTCCACATTGCCATTCTAGGCGGCTTTGACAGCGAGACCGCCGCTGCTATGCTGAATTGTACCACCAACACGCTTTATCAGCGCATCCACAAAGCCAAAAAATTATTGCACGAGGCATTGAAGAATGAACAACCACCAACTCGATAAGCTGCTGGAGTTGAAAATCCAGCGCCAGTCGACGAGCGCAGAATATCGCTCATCGGAAGAGTTCATTGAGCGTTTCGAGCGCCGGCTCAAGCGTCAGCGCATACGCGCGCGGTTGCGCTTTTGGGCTGCCATCGCAGCAGCCAGCTTAATGATTCTCCTTGGTCAGCTCTGGATCAGTTCTATACAAAAGGACCATATCCCCGCTGCGCCAGCCGCGTATGAGGCAAAACCTGGCCGCCTAGCTGCAGCAGAACGTCACTTCGGCAGCAAGATCGGCATTATGTTCGTAAACGACGACTTGTTGATCTTCGAAAGACAAGATAAACTCGCGACCACTTACAACATCAGCATTCAGCTATTTTCCGCAAAGGGCGAGATGCTGACCAGCCTTGAATTCGCGACTACCGGCAATGATTACATCATCCTTGATAACGAGATGATCAAGGGCAGGATCTTCTTGAACCGCTGTGACAATCACACTACTATTGTGGAATTGGACCTGCAGATGCGAGATGCCCGACAACGGGAAATCGTCTTAGCTGAAATCATAGCCCTGGAGCAGTCGGGATTTATCCAAGCGCTTGACAATGGCAGCCAACTGATGCTCAATCTCTGCCGCCGAGACTCTTGATTTTTCGATTTACACCACCCGCCAAACCCAGCAAAATTATGTCACGACTACTGGCTGCAATAATGATCC
>CAZUCG010000074.1:0-9217 GCA_964619145.1 uncultured Lentisphaeraceae bacterium
AGGTGCGTTTATAGGCACTGATTTCCACGTCCTGTTGCAATTGTTCAGTAATAGCTGTAAATCCTTCACCAGTACTGCTGCCCTCTGCGGGGATGGACAAGGTGAGCGTTTTTCCGTGCAGGTCGCACAGGCAGGCCAGCAAAAAGAATAACCACCAGTGGCAGTGACTAGAGCGCTTCATACCTTCAGCTCCTAAAAAAATAATTACAAAAGCAAAGCTGGTAACTGTTATTGGCAAAAAACAGCTATCTTAATCTGTCTTCCTCTGAAAACGATGAGTACAACTGCAATCAGCCTCGGCAGGTGTTATTTCCTGATGATGCCATTGACCTTCAGGACAGGCCGGGTCCAGCCCGGGATGGTGATTTCCTCGCCAGTGACTTCCACAAGCAAATTCTCCCAGGCACGCAAATCAAGAATGCTGCTATGCAGATAGCAAATCGGCACCAGGGTGAAGTTACGGCTCTCGCAGATGACGTGACTGGCATAAGTCGAGGCGTTGTCCTTAAGCGAAATGACTACGCCAGACTGTTTGGCTAGCGTGACTCGAGGAGGGACGGCCTCAGTAGGCGCAGGTTCTGTCGCAAAAGGGGTAGCGTCAGCGAATCCGGAGGCCACCAGGCCCTGGTCTGCACTCGGAGGTGGTTGCGCAGCCGCAACGGCTGGCGTCTGAATAGAATCTGCGATCGGGGTGTCTAGCACGGCTGCAGGGGCAGTCAGTAGGATGCGTTGACGAGCATTATCGTCAGGAGATGATTTTTGCCCATCAAGTGGCCCGTCAGTGGCAATTTCACTTGCAGTCGGTTGTTCGGGCGCTGCTGCCGCTTCAAATTGTGTGCTTTTAGCTGCTTCCTGTGCTTTGAGTTCTTGTTGCAGTTTTTCGTCTGCTAATTTCTGTTGGTTTAAGGCTAGGCGCTCCAGCTTGGCGGCTTCAAGGCGTTGCAGTATTTCGCTGTTTTCCTTGGACAGTCGATCCGCTTCCAAGCGGACTGTCTCGAGCTTGGCGGCTTCTTCCTTGGTGGCGGCTTCCATACGTTCGCGTTCCTGCTTCAGACTATCGACTTTCTTTTCAGCCAGCGCCAAGTCGGCTTGCAAGGCCAAGATGGCTTGTTCAGTCAGAGTCTGTTTTTGCTCACTCTCACGGCGGCGGTCTTCTGCTTCCTGCGCCTTCGTTAAGGCGGCTTCGGCTTTTTGCACAATTTCTAGTTTTTCTCGTTCGAGTTGGTCGGCCTCGGCTCTGGCATTTTCCGACTGTAGTCGGGCCTCTTCTCGGACCGCGGCCAGGGCCTCGGCGACTTGCTTGGCTTCATTATCCCACTTATCCTTCTCCGAAAGCATAGTCTTGGCCTTTGCTTCGGCTGCCAATTTCTGCTTCTCGAGCTTCCGTTGCTCTTCGCTGGCCTGCAGTAGAGCTTTCTCGCGTTCAGAACGCGCCAGAGCGGCCTTTACCTCGGCATTCTCTTTCAGGAGTTGCAGGCGTTCGATTTCGCGTTGTAACTCGCTTAGCGCGCTCGAGTCCTGCTGCGTCTCTTGCTTGAGCTTCTCAGCTTCGGCGCGTAGATCGGCTAAACGCTGCTGCTCTAATTGGAGGTTCTCCTGCTGGCGAGCGTGCTCTTCTTTCAATTTATTGCGTTGCTCTTCCAAGGCCGTGATGTCAGGCAGTGGCTCAGCACTCGCAGCCGTGCTTTCTGTCGGCAGTGCAGCCAGAACGCTGGGTTCAGGGAAAGTGATATAGGCGGCACTCACCCAGGCGGTGGCATCTTTGGGGGGAATTACCTGGCACCAGCCATCATTCGGCACCCCAATGATTTCCAACTTGGTTTGTGGGGGGATATGGTGGAAATTGGTGAACATATCGCCAGCGCCGGTGTGCAGAAAACAAGTATCGCTGCTGACCGTATGATCAACATCGAGGTGCTCGCTGCGGACCCAGCCACGGATGCTGTCTGGCAACAATATCTCATACCAGTCATTCTGTTGCTGGACAATGCGCACGATATCACCTTTATTTAACACTCCCAGACGTTCGTAGAAGGTAGCCGGCTTGGGACGCACCGCCAAGCTATTGCTGCTGACTACTCCCTCGCGCGGCGAGACAGTCCCTTCTGCTAAAAGAAGTCCTGGTGTAATAAGAAACAAGGCGACTAAAGAAAGCCAGTGTTTGTCTTTCATAATCGATTCCTGGATGGAGGGTGGTTGAAATTCACGGCGTATTTGTTAAACTAAGGCAAGCTGAGTCGTCGCCTTGCCGGCTGCTGCGTTTGGACGGGTATTTCGGCCTACCACCCGTCATCCTTTGCCAGTCCAACAATAAGTGCAGAGTTGTTCTTGCGGTAAGCCGATGGCGCTAATCATATCTTGCAGAGTCTGGTATTTCAAAGAGGTGAAGCCCATCTCCTGGCGAATCTCATCGACCATAGTGGCATAGCGATCAGTCGTGTCGTCGGCATATTCGGCCAAATGAGAATTGTCTCGCCCCTCGAGTTTTACAACCTGCCGGCGAGCAATCAGTTCTAAGTCGGAGCGATTGGGGGTGAAATGCAGGAACTTGCAGTTAAAAAGAATCGGTGGACAGGCCGAACGAACGTGTACTTCCTTTGCTCCCAAGGCAGGCAAACGGGCGAAGGTGTGGCGTAATTGAGTCCCACGAACAATGGAATCCTCACAGAACAATAAGCGCTGCCCCTTGATAAATTCCGAAATGGGAATCAACTTCATACTAGCGACGTGCTTGCGTTCCTTATGGCTGTCGTAGATGAAACTACGTGGCCAAGTCGGAGTATATTTGACAAAGGCCCGCCGATAGGGTACGTCTGCCCGGACAGCGTAGCCTAGCGCGTGGGCAGTGCCGGAATCAGGCACCCCGGCGACCGCGTCTACCTCGAGATCACGGTCACGCTCAGCTAGAAATTCTCCGCAGCGATAGCGTACTGCCTCGGTATTGATACCTTCGTACGAGGAGGCCGGGAAGCCATAATAAATCCACAAAAAGGCGCAGATGCGTTTTTCTTTTCTGGGTGGTAGTACCATTTTCAAGCCTTTGGCTGTCAGCAGCACTGCTTCGCCTGGCTCTAACCAGCGATGAATCTTATAGCCGAGGTTATGCAGGGCGCAAGATTCGGAAGCAGCGGCATAGGCACCACGTTTTTTTCCGATCACGATCGGAGTGCGTCCCCAGCGGTCACGGGCGGCATAGAGGCCGGCGTCGGTTAGCAATAGCAGTGAGCAGGAGCCCTCTACTGTCTCTTGGACATTCAGGATGCCTTCGGCGAAGCTGCTCTTCTGGCTGATAATAGCAGCAACGATTTCGGTGGGGCTGACATCGTCGCCAGCCATTTCGGTAAAATGAGCATTCTCATTCGCAAAAGCGCGATCCCGCAAGGCCGCCAAGTTGTTGACTTTCCCGACCGCGGTAATGCCGAATTTGCCGTTCTTGCCAAAAATAATCAACGGCTGGTCATCAAAATCGCTAATACAGCCAATGCCGATTTTGCCGTCCATACGCTGGACATCGTGCTCGAATTTTGCCCGGAATTGCTCGTGTCTGATATCGTGAATGGCTCGGGTGAATCCGTTTGCGCCCTTGACCATCATCCCACCGCGCTGATTGCCCAAGTGCGAATGGTAATCGATGCCGTAAAATAAATCTGAAGCGCAACTCCCCTGGGAAACTACGCCGAATATGCCGCCCATAAGTAATTTCTCCTGATTTCCAATTGCTTTGCTTGCCTGCCGCTAGCCAGACAAGTAAGCCTGGTGCTCGATAAATATAACTGCTGCCCGGGTAATTGGCAAGTGCTTTGCGCCAGAAACAAAACGCAGGCACAAAAAAAGCCGCACGCGATGCGTACGGCTTCTGTATTGATCTGCTTAGCGGGCGTAGTACTCAATGACTTTCATAATTTCTACGCCAGTATGAATCTCTTCCGGCAGTGGCTCACGGGCGATGGTGACCTTGCATTCTTCGGCTTCTTTTTGCAGGTAATCCGGGACGATGGTATCAAGGCCCTTGGAAATTTCACAAATCACCGGCGAACGCTGAGCGCTGATGCTGATGACTTGGCCTGGCTTCAAGCGGTAGCTGGCGCGGTCAACAATCTTGCCGTCAATCAGTACGTGGCGGTGCGAGACGACCTGCTTTGCTGCCCAGATGGTCTTGGCCAAACCACTGCGGTAAACAACACTGACTAAGCGCATCTCTAGATTCCGCAACAATCTGTCAGCAGTGGTGCCTTCACCACCCTTGGATTGCTTGTAGATGAAACGCAGCTGATGCTCAGTTAAATTATAATAAGCCCGCAGTTTCTGTTTTTCCAAGAGCAAGGTGCCGTAAGTCGAGAGCTTGTTGCGACGTTTGGTCGGGCCGTGCTGACCAGCAGGATAGGCACGAGCTTCAGAGGTGGCTTCGCCACCATCGCGTTTCTTGATAGTACGACTGTTGGTAGGGCAGTTGGGCATACCCCAAATGCATTGTCCAACCCGACGGCATAACGTGTGCTTGGCACCCATACCGGCTTTCTTCTTCGCTACTACATCAGCCATAATCTCATTCCCTTATAGTTCTGGCTTGCCCCCGGAAAATTCACTGCCATCGCCTAACACACCAACTCCGCATCACTAGATTAATGCCAGAGTCCAAGAATATATCCTTGGAAGCGACTCCGTGCCGGGAAAGTATTTAATGTAATGCCAGATAGCAATATTTCCAGTCTGAGAAATGATATTCGCCAAAATCATCGCCTGCCGGCAGAAGGCGATAGCCAAAAAAGCAATCCAGTTCAGGCCTAAGACGGCGATTCCAGCTGCGGGTATTTCTGTCTGGGCAGGATTAATATTGCAGGTCTGGCGGGCAGGGGTCATAGCGGGGATGAGTGACGGTAGGGACGCGCATTCCCCCAGTTCGATAGATGACCGGCGGCCGGTCGCATTTGAGCTGCAAGACCGGAGCGAGTGTCTCTTGTAGCAGCGCCGGGATGGTCACCTCCAGCCGTCCACCGTTTTGCCGGTATTCGAGCTGCCCGGTTATTGGGCAGCTGACTTCCAGGACCTCGGCCTCTAGGCCACTTATGGTCCACGTGGGGCCGCAGGGGTAAAGCAAGGTAAAGAATAACGTATTGCCGCTGGCGGTGAAGACGCCAGCGGCGTCCCAGTCACCGCGTTCGTCGGCTTTGCGTAGGAACGGCCCGAAGTTCAGCGGTTCGCTGGCGGTGATGGCTTGCTGGCCGCCCTGACGCAACCATTGCCCGACTTGGCGGATGATGATTTCTGATGCTTTGGGGATTGCACCAGAACCATCAGGGCCGACATTCAGCAGCAGGTTACCGTTGCCATTGCCGCAGGTCAAGAGCATCTTGATAACCGACAGTGGGCTTTTCCAATTATGGTCGCCGCGATGGAAACCCCAGTGCTCATTCAAAGTTATGCAGGCTTCCCAGGGGCGCCACGGCTCGGGTGCGGCTAAGTGTTGCTCTGGTGTGCCGAAGTCACCCGGCAGCCCATTGCGACCATTGAATAGCAACCAGGGTTGGATTGCCCGCATTGCGTCATTCATTCGTTTTGCTTGCCAGCCGTCTTGGTTAAAAGGCCACCAGCCATCGTACCATAGGATATCAATAGGGTTGAAGCGCCGCAGTAATTCCTGTAGACGCGCGAAGGTCTTGTCGATGAACAGGTGATAGTCCCTAGCAGGATTTTCCAGTGCGGCGACAGCATCAGGCTGGTCGTGCCAGTTATTCAGGCTATGGTACAAACCGACGGCCAAGCCGTGCCGACGGGCTGCAGCTACGATTTCAGCTGTGAAGTCACGCCCGCAGTAATTCTGGGAGTTGAAAGTTGACAACTGGCTGTCATACAGTCGAAAGCCGTCGTGGTGCATCGTGGTGAAGACCAGGTATTTCATCCCACCATCTACTGCCAACGAGCATAATGCATCAGCTGAAAAAGCTTCTGCTTGGAAGTCTTTCGCCAGATGGCTGAATTTCTCGGGTGAGATCTGTTCTCGATTGACGACCCATTCGCCGCGGCCCAACTGGCTGAAGACGCCGAAATGCACGAACATACCGTAGCGTAAAGCAGAAAATTGGGGCAAAGATAGTGGCATAATTGTCTCGTTTGGCAAATGGGCGTTATAGACTAAAGTACCGCCGCCGGCGGCTCGGTTTTGTCTCGCGGTGGCACTGCCGGCGTTGACAGCACGGGTGGTGGCGTGGGTCGCGAGTGCATTGCCTTATGCCAGAACAAGAACCAGATCACGACCACGATGAAGGTCGCCAAAGCGGCGGCGTTGCTCAGTAGCGCGTAAGTGAAATATGGCCAGAAGACTGCTAGGATTCCGAGCAGCGACAATCCCAACCCGATGGCCAGCAGCTTATAATACAGGCTGGCTTTGCATAACAAGATGCCTACAGCCACAAGCAGTAACAACGTCAAGGCTTTGCCCAGCCAAGTCGGGGCTGTCCAGATTGTTAGCAATGACTCTTTTCCGCCTTGTGGATGCAAGGCGGAAAAGAGAATAGGCCGTCCGTCAGTGACGAAAGTGCGCAGGTTATCGCTGCTGATTTTCTCTGGGCCATTGCCACACAGCCAGTTGAGCAGCTGTTCGTCGTTGAGTTTCGCGCGTGGATACACTGTCAATAACCCACGGATTACCCAGATGTTTTCGTTGTTCCAAGGGCCCGCAGTACCTAGAATGGCACGGTTATCCGGTAGATATGCTGCCAGATAGACCTGCTGTAACGCAGTGTCAGCTGGGAATGCCGGTACCGGGAAGCCCAGCGTCCCTTCCGGGAGCACGTAGCGTAATTCCAGCAGTACGAGCTCGCCTTGGCGGTGGGAGACCAGGGGCACGAAGTACTGCTGGGCATCCCCACGTTCCAAGGGCACCGGCTGATTGCCCAGCCGCACCGGCGCATTGTCAAACTGGGCTTGCTCGGGCAGTCGCATTTCCAGGCGTTGCTTGAGGCTGCGTAAGAGATAGGTAGCCTGGACGCTGGTCTGGCCATTGCGGGTTTTTACCAGCCGCACCAATCCCCGCTCGATGCTATTGCTCTTGACTGGCACATTCTGATAGCGGGTCACGCAGATCGTCAGCTGCCAAGCGCCGTGAAAAGCATAGGCGGCCGCGGCATTGGGCAGGGTGATGCCGTCGCGTAAATCGAAACGCGGGTCGATGGGGAGCAATTTTTCACTGTTGGCAACGCTTAAGTCGGTCATCTCACTTTTCATCAGCACGACTTGCCCCCAACTGCGGTCGACTTGCTCGGGCATTATCTGCTGACAAGCGATTTGACGACTTTCGCCGGGCGGCAATTCTCCCAGCTCCTCGCTCCATTCCAGGATGACTTGCTGACGACCCAAGAATTCCTTCTCCCCTTGCAATAAAAATTTTTCCCAACCTTCGCTGGCGAGGGCAGTAGCATCTGGCAATAAGCGGAAGCCCTTGCTGACGATTTTTAGGCGTTTTGCCAATCCTACTGGCATAGCCAGTGGTAGGTTCTTGCGGCCGCTGTACAAGACGTCGATCTGCAAGTCGGTCGTCACTGCCAGTTGATTGCCGCTCAATAACGTCACCGTCTGCAGTTGGCTGACCGTGGTTTGCGAGGCCCGTCGTTCTACCTTCAGGGTTAATTCCGGCAAGGGCTTGCTCGCCTGATAGCGATACGCCAGCACAGGCGAGACATTTTGCGGCAGGCCGGTCACACTGACTTCATTCAGCATCGCCTCCTGCATAAAGCTGCTAGTATCCTGAGTTAGTCGCAAACTGGAATGAGCACAAACGACTACTTGGCCGGTTTCAGTTAGCACAGCTGCAACTTGCAGATAGGCGAGCGGTAGTGGCAAGGATACTGGCGGCAGCCCTGGACTCAGTAAGCCTGGGAATTGCAATGCCTTGCGCAAGCGGATATTGATTTGCAAGTCCTTGCTTTGTCGATTGAAATTCAAGCGCAATAGCCGGCGGCCGGACTGCTCGTCCGCTAAGAAATGCTCTTTTAGGCAATTTTTATTACTCTCGCCGTCGCTGGCTTGGCAGACTTCGAGGTTAAAATCGGCCGGCAAAGAGATAAAAGTCTGGAAGATGCCGACGGGGCCGGTGTTGATTTGGTAGTTCAGACGATATTCGAGATTTTCCGGGGTAATAACGAAGTAACTGCTGCTGACAACCTCCAGGGCAGGTTGCAGGTTTTCCACCTGGTAGGACAATCTCCAGGGTGTGGCGGCGAAGCGGAAAGCCGCAGTGATGGCTAGATTCTCTTCTTGGAAATCTGCCGGCGTGGCGGCAATTTCGCTCAGCCCTTGGCGTATTTGCAGTTCGGCCTTTTGTCCCTCACCGACGAAGACCCCCACTCGCCCGGTTTGCCGCAAAGCGTCCAGGACTTGACAGCAAGGCATTTCGTTGTTGCCAGCGCTATATGGCTTTTCCATTTCCAGGTTAAAGTCCTGCTTGCCGCTGACCGGTTCGTAGAACTCAATTGCCAGCTCTTGGCTGCCAGCCCGGGCCGGCTGGACCTTCCATTGGCGGATGTTTTCGGCATAGACTTGGGTCAAGCGGCAGTCCTCAGGCAGCAATAGCGTCAGCCGCGGCAATGGCGACCGGCTGACGTCCAGGCTGAAGTTATTCTGCGAGCGCAAGACGCCATTTTCCAAACAGATCTTCTGGCTGCTTTCGACATTGACCACCGGTAGCAGGCCTTTTGCACCCTCGCTTTTCGGTGTCCAGGCCAAATACGGCCGGGAATTGCGCCCGAGCTGCAACGCAATGCGGGTGCTCTGGTCGTCGCTAGGTAATTCCCGCTTGACAGTGCCATCATCCGCGATGCTGATCTTTAAATTCGGTTGCGGGATGACTGCTTCCCAAGCATTGATGGGGCAGGGCGGGGCGGCGAAATCCAGGATATTCAGGCCAGGAGTCTTCTTGAGCACGCAGGCGAATTGCAGAGTAATCTGTACCGGTGGTGCTTGCGGGGCACTATTTTTCAGCAGTATAGCGTAGCCTTTTTGCGGGTCAAAAATCAGCTGCGCTGGCGTCGAGCTCTGGAATTCACTCACTGCGCAGTCAGTCAATTGCAAGGGCACCAGCAGCCAGCCTTGCCGGTGTAAGTTGATAACCAGAGACATTTTGCCGGTCGCGCTGTCCTCACCAATCTGCAATTCGCCGTGCACAGCAGCCAAAGAGCTGTCGCGTGGAGGTTCGGCCGGCGCGGTAGCCTTTTCCGGATAT
>CAZUCG010000075.1:0-9182 GCA_964619145.1 uncultured Lentisphaeraceae bacterium
GTAATGTAATTTACCGGTTGGAGTTTCGTTCACTGTGCTAACCCGATATTCAATGGCACTAAAAAAAACGATCTTCAACACTCGAGTTTCCATAAATGCAGTGAAATTCTGCCAAAAACAAAAAATTTGCGACAATCTGCGGATAGACCTCTCCTCTTGATTGTCTTCTGCATTTTTTTCGCGTTTTTAGCGTTTTTAGCGGTTGAAATTATCTTTGGCTTTTTGGATGCCCTCTAAGTTTGGATGCCCTCTTATGTAGAGACAGCGAAAGAAAAATAACCCAGCCCTGAAACTGGAGCTGGGACAGAAGAAAATGTAGCGCCTGTGCAGATGTTTGTCAAGACAGACGAGCGAGAATCGAGCGAACTGGGGACTCGAGAGGAAGAGAGCGCCAGAGGTGCAAAGTCGGCGCAGTAGAAATTTTGCCAGCTCTCATTTATCTGCAGTTCGGTAGACAAAAAATGAGAGCAGACAAATTACAAGATTTTAAAACCAATTTCAGCATTTTATTTTTCGTCTCAGGGTGTATATTACTCGGGTAACTAATTACTGCAATGGCGCAACTTTTGCGCTAACTTACTGTCATAAAACAATGCCTAGCGCATTATCAGCAAGGAGCACTCGAATGGAAAATGTCGTCATAATCGGCTCCGGCCCAGCCGGATACACCGCCGCCATTTATTTGGGCCGCGCCAATCTGAACCCACTGCTGATAATGGGCTCACTGCCGGGCGGCCTGCTGACTCAGACCACCGAAGTGGAGAACTTCCCCGCCTTCCCGGAAGGCATCCAAGGCTATGACCTGATGGAGAAAATGCGTCTCCAGGCTGAAAGATTCTCCACCCGGTACTTGTTTAATCTGGTCAGCGCAGTCGATTTTTCGCAGACTGGCGCGCACAAACTGACCCTGGACAATGGCAAGATCATCACCGCTAAGACGACCGTGATCGCTGTCGGTGCCAAGCCACGGACTTTGGGTATCCCTGGCGAGGCCGAGCTGCAAAGCCACGGCGTCTCCTATTGTGCGACTTGCGACGGACCATTCTTTCGCGAGAAAGCCGTCGCCGTGATTGGCGGGGGCGATTCCGCCTTGGAAGAAGCACTGTTCCTCTGCCACTTCGCTTCGGAGGTACACGTTATCCATCGCCGCGATGAGTTCCGGGCCAGCAAAATAATGGTCCAACGCACCTTGGATAACCCTAAAATTAAAATCCACTGGGATTCTGTCGCATCCTCCATAAATGACCTCAGCAAAAAGCAAGTCAGTAGCTTGACCTTGCGCAATGTCAAAACTAACGCCGAGCAGGAATTGCCGTGTTCGGGTGTTTTTGTCGCAGTCGGGCACTTGCCAAATACAGAAATCTTCACGAAACAGCTTGAATTGGACAACGGTTACATTAAGTTGATCGACGCCAGCCGCTCGCTGACCAGCGTGCCTGGCGTCTTCGCGGCTGGCGATTGTGCCGACTCGCGTTACCGCCAAGCCGTTACGGCTGCCGGTATGGGTTGCCGAGCCGCCATTGATGCAGAGCGATACTTGGGTGAAAACAGCTAATTAAAACATTAGCACAAAACAGGAGAGTACGATGTCAGAAACTATAACTAACTTAACTGCTAAACAATTCGACGCCTTTACTAAAACTGGTAAAGTCATTGTCGATTTTTGGGCATCCTGGTGCGGCCCGTGCCGTATGCAAGGGCAGATTCTCGACAACGCCGAGAAAGAACTTGAGTCTTTGGGAATCAAAATCGGCAAAGTCAATATCGATGTCGAGACTGACCTGGCCAGCAAATTTGGTGTCAGCACCATCCCGACCTTGATGCTTTTTCAAGACGGAGTACTGAAAGACACGCTGATCGGCGTGCAGCAAGTCGAGACCCTAAAGAAAAAACTGTCCTAAGACAGTTATGGAGACAGATATTTTTGCCTTGACTCCGCAAGGCTGGGCTTTGGCCGGTGTCTGCGCTATCTGCGTGGGGATGTCCAAAGCCGGCTTGCCGGGGCTAGGCACCGTGGCCGTACCCTTGATGGCGATGCTTTTTCCAGCTGCGCAATCTACTGGCATCTTGTTGCCGATTTTGATTGCGGGAGACGCTTTCGGGGTCATCTACTTCCATCGCCACGCGAATTGGCGGTTGCTATTGCGCTTAATGCCGGCTGCACTAGTTGGCATTATCAGCGGTTTCTTTTTAGTTAAAAAACTGCTGCAATTTGAGGACGGCGGCGACGAAATTATCCGCCTCGGCATCGGCAGCTTGGTGCTAGTGTTGGTTTTGCTAAGCTGGCTTAAGGAACGGCTACATCTCGCGGAGCTGAGCACGCTCCCGCCTAAATGGAACCTCAGTATCGCCATTATTTTTGGCGTGCTAGCAGGTGTGACTACTCAAGTAGCTAACGCCGCAGGGCCTATTATGGTCGTCTATCTGCTGGCGATGCGCTTACCCAAGGATTCATTCATCGGCACCAGTGCTTGGTATTTCTGCATTCTTAATTGGTGTAAAGTGCCGTTTATGCTCGGATTGGGAACCATCACCACCCAATCGCTGATTTTCAATCTCAAACTCATACCGGTCGTGCTGCTGGGGGCGTTGCTGGGAATTCTCAGCAGCGCGAAAATGAGCAACCGGAATTTCGAGAAATGGGTGCTACTACTGGCCGCCTTATCATCACTGAAGCTGCTGCTGAGCTAGCCAGCAGGATGGCTGTCGGACAGTAGCAGTAAACTTTTGTATTATTCGCCTTAACTTTTTGACTAGCAAAGTGGAGTTCTTATGACAAAACCATTCCGCGGTTATTTTACTGGCTTCGCTGATGAAGCAGCCAGCGACTTGTCCGAACAGATTCGTGTCACTCAGGCACTTGGCTGGCATTGCATTGAATCCCGAGCCATTGATGGAGTCAATATTCACGATCTGCCCGAAGAAGCCTTCGCCCGCGCAGCTGAGCAGCTCGATGCCGCTAACATCAGCGTCAACTGCTTCGGCTCAAGCATCGCCAATTGGTCCAAGAAAATTACCGCTCCGTTTGAGGACACCTTGGTCGAAGTCCGCCGCACTATCCCTCGGATGCAGCGCTTGGGCAGCAAATTGATTCGCATTATGAGCTACGCCTGCCTAGAGGGGCGCGAACCGACTGACCAGATGGAAGAAGAGCGTTTCCGCCGACTGCGAGAAATCACCAAGATGTTCCTCGATAATGGCATCCAACCAGTACACGAGAATTGTATGAATTACGGCGGTATGGGCTGGCCCTTTACTTTGAAAATGTTAGAGAATGTCCCTGGCCTGAAGCTCGTTTTCGACACCGGCAATCCCATTAGCAGCGCCGACCGTTCCCAAGCTAAGCCTTATCCACGACAATCCAGCTGGGAATTTTACCAAAAAGTCCGTGAGCATATCGCATATATCCACATCAAAGACGGACATTATATCCCGGAAAGCGACTCGCTCGTCTGTACTTGGCCCGGCGAAGGCGATGGCGATGTCGGCAAAATTTTACCAGACTTGCTCAGCCGCGGTTATCAAGGCGGGATTTCTATCGAGCCGCACATGCAAGTCGTTTTCCACGACAGCAGCGTGAAGGCCGACCCACAGGCCCGCTTCGACAATTACCTCGAATACGGCCAACGACTGGAAAAACTGGTGCGGGAAATTTCCCGCAATTTATAACATCGATATTTGCAACCAACAACAACGCAACTCGAAAGAAACACCTGAAATGAAGTATCTAAGCGTCATCTGCGCACTCTTGCTCTCCAGCACCCTGCTGGCCGACAAAATTCACCTCACTGATGGCACTGTCCTGATAGGACAGCTGCAGAAAATTGTGGACGGCAAGGCCACAGTTCAGACCTCCTTCGCGGGCAATTTAGTTATCGACCAAGCCGTCATCTCAGGGATTGAATCGACCCAGCCCCTGACTGGCGTACTAATCAATGACCAGCGCTTCCAGGGCAACCTAGGACAATCCGCGCCCGGCCAACTGCAGGTCGCCGGTTCGAGCTTGTCCCTCCCCCTGAGCGAGCTCAAAGCCTTATGGGCCGATGGCATCGCGGACCCCACCATCCCGCCGCCACCTCAAGGCCGCAAGTGGTCCGGCGAAGCATACCTGGATTTCGCCGGCAAGACTGGCAATACCGAGAAATTCTACGCCGGTGCCGGTGCCAAAGCTAGGATGACTGGCCCAGAAGACCGCCTACTGATGTACGTCAAAGGTGCTTATGCCCGGGAAAACAGCGTCACCAACGAAAAAGAATACATCCTAGGCGCAGATTATGAGCACAGCATCGCCAATACCCTGAATTCCTGGTTCGTCAAAGCCGAGATGGAAAAAGATGAATTCAGCGGCATTGACTTGCGCACCCAGGTCGTCGCCGGTTATGGCTATTTCTTCTTTAAAGAGGACGACACCCAGTTGCGCTTTCGTATCGGTCTTAGCTACCAGCGAAAAGAATTTGAAAATGACCAGACCGAGAACTCCTATGGCTTTGACCTGAACTTGCATTACGAGCGTAAAATTGACGAGTGGGGCACACTGGTCAGCGACCTAACCTACACTCCGTCGGTGGACGATACGAACGACTACCGCCTCTACCACGAATCCGCCTTGGATATCCCACTGCTGATGAAAAAACCACTGTCGTTGCGTATCGGTATGTCTAATGAATACAACAACATCGTAGCTGAAGACATCAAGCATCTTGACACGACTTACTTCGCCAAACTAGTCTACAAATGGAAATAATGCCGAGTGCCAGTGAATGCTGACCCGTTTCTAGGTTAAACTCCAGTAGCTTTTTTTGAAAAAGCGGAGTTTGGCGTAATTCCCAGCGGAAAGTAGCACCCAGCAAAATTGATGCTGTATTGCTACTTTCCGCTTTTGTATTATATTATTCAGCGTTACAGCTTTGCGTCTGCTGCTATTTTGCAGACCTAAAGCACCTTTGCAATTGCAACATTACTGCCTGCTCCTCACTCTGACACTGCTTACATCGGCAAAATGAACAACAAAGCACCAGCAAGACAACGACGGCTTCCTGGCCGCCTACTCTGGGTATTGTTGCTGTTCTTGGCTCTCGAACTGGCGTACGAAACACTCTCGTTCCAGACAAAAACAGACAAGGCCCAAGGGGACGATATTGTCTCGCAAGTGCCACCTGTAGCGGTAGCGGGCAATGCCAACGCCAAACAACCTATTGCTCTCAACCAACCAGGCGCTAAATCCCGCCGGACGCAGCCTGGTGGTCATTTTACCCTGCTGGCACAATCGCCAGGAGCTGTGCGCTTCCGCTTCGAACTCGGCGAGTTCCAATTGCAGGAAATCACCCGCCCGGATGGGACCTACAGCCAAGTCAGCCTGCCTAGAGCCAGAATGCTGCAGCGCCGTGGCCAACCGGAGTTGCCGGTTTTCCGCACCGACTTCGCTCTGCTGCACAATGCCAGCGGACACCTGCAGATCAGCAATCTGCAGCAGGAGGAAATACCCTGCTCGCCGCCCTTGCCTTCGCCGGGCGAACAATTATGGACCGAGCGCAACACGACTGCCCTACCGGACCCAGCCATTTACCAAGGCAATCAACCCTATCCAGCACAATTGGCTGCGCTAACAGAAAGCTACCAAGTCCGCAATGTAACCGGCCAGTCTTTGCAAGTCTCTCCTCTACAGTATCTCCCTCAGGAAGGCAAGCTATTGGTCTGCCGCAGTTTCGAAGCCACCCTTACCTTCCGCGACGAAAATGGCAGCGAAAGCCAGACCTTGCCCCAGCTTGATGAGGTCGGCTCATTCGCCACCTTGCAAGAACGCCTTTTCCTCAATGGCACTGGCCTGACTCGTAGTGACAACAGCAGCATCGGGCAGCTGCTACTTATCCTCCCGGATGCGTGGGCGGCAGCCAGCAACAGTTTTGCGACCTGGAAACGCCAACTCGGCTTCGCAGTCAGCCTCGCCCGCTACCCCACCGACACCGGCAATGGCAGCAGCAATGTCGCTAATTATATCGCCTCTGCCTATAATGACAATGGCACCAGCCACGTGGTAATTATCGGCGATTGGAATAATGTCCCGCCCTATCGAGTCACCAGCGGCAGCTCTAATCAACCCCCAAACCCAAATGTTTCCCTCGATGTCACTTCAGATACCCCGTATGCCTGCCTGGCTGGCGATGACTTAAAGGCCGACATCCTGCTTTCCCGCATCAGCGTCGGCAATGTTGACGCCCTCACGGCCGTGCTGGCCAAATTGCAGGCCCACGAAGATGCCAGAGGCATTACTGGAGATTCTTGGCAGCAGCGCGGGCTCTTCCTGGCTTCCGCCGACGGTAACTCTAGCACCTCATTTGATTGGGATACCGAGGTCGAACCCTTTAGCTACGTCAGCAAGGACTATGCCTACATCGACTATGAATTCAACACCCTGAAAAATGCCGGCCTGTTTCTAGATAGCAGTTATCTACTCTATGCCAATGCGACACCATCTCCTTCCGCCAGCGCTGTCAGCAACAAGCTGAATGCCGGCGTATCGCTGTTATACTATCTCGGACACGGGCAAATCAACCACTACAGCACCAGCGAATTCTCCTCTGCTGACGCCCAGAACCTCAGCAATACTGGCAAATTGCCTTTCATTATGGCACCCGTCTGCCACACCGGGAACTTCGCCTATATCGGCTATGACTGCCTTAGCGAAGCGCTGTTGAATAAACCTAACGGCGGCGCAGCCGCCGTTATCGCCTGCACCGGAGAGATTTACTGGCGAGCTCCCATCGTCGCTATCTGGGAATTCACTGATTCTATTTTGGCCGCCGCTAGCGCCCAACGCGCGCTAGACAACGGCTCGTATGCCTGGCACAGCATCAGCAAGGGCATCGACTATTGCCAAGACACCAGCGATGACGAAGCCGGCAGCGGCGAATACTTTATGCACCTTATGCATTTGTTCGGCGATTGCAGCCAGACTCCACGTATCGGTGCCTTCCGTGACTTAAAGGTCGACTATCAATGGACAGTCGACGGCCTGCAAGTGACTACCACTTGGGACGATAATACCCCGGCACCTTATGTCGCTGTCTGCCTGGAAATCTCGAATACAGCATATATCTCCGGACGGACCAGCCTCGCTGGCAGCATCACCCTAGCTACTTCCGTGCCATTGTTTGCAAGCACTTTGCGCATCAGTGATCCCAGCGCTCCGCTGCAGGAATTCAGCATCCTCGGTAGTATTGACCAAGACCAAAATGGCAATATCGGCCATCAGGAATTACTCACCTGGCTAGGCTATTGGCTGAATTCTGCCACCCGAAAGCCAACTGAATTACAGAATGCCTTGAGCCAATGGGCCACCTCCGGCTACCAAGGCACCCGGCAAAAAACTGTGATCAGCAGCGCACAATTTGAAGCCAAAACCTACCCCCTCCCGACTCGCAAAATTACCCTCGCCTGGCAAGACAGAAATGACCTCGACCGTCTAGCCCGAACCGGCGTCGAAATCATCGCTCGTGAAGACGATATTATCATTGTCCACACCGACACACAAGGTGCGGATAACTTACTGGCCCAAGGCTTCACCATCCTCGCCAATGAACCCCTGAGCAGCGTGCCCGAGACCAGGGAGGTTGGGCTTGAAACTGAATATCCTACCTACGCTGAAGTCAATGCCACCCTGCTGACCTTGGCCCGCGAGAACTGGCATTGCAGCCGGCCTTCTTTCGTAGGCAAAAGCACCCAGGGGCGAGAAATCCTCGCCGCCCGCTTGAGCCTCGCGCCGGCAGGAGCTATCGTCCCGGAACTGCTGATTGTCGGCGGCATCCACGGCGACGAACGGCCTTCCGTCGATATGCCCTTGAAATTGCTGCAATACCTGTTGCAGAAAAGCCGCGGCTCGGACGAGGAAGCTCTTCAGGTACAGCACCTCCTGCAAAACTGCGTTCTCTGGGTCTTACCAGTACTGAATCCCGATGGGATGGTCAACGGCTCTCGGCGTAACAGCAATAGCGCAGACCTGAACCGCAATTTCCCCGATGGCGTGCTGTTAGCCCAGGCAAGCATTTCTCTCGGCACTTTCCTTAATGCCGACAGCCTGCGCTTGGCAGGATTGCAGCCAGAACAAATCGTGCTGATGCGCTGGTTGGCCGCCCGCAATATCACCGCCGCCCTGCACTTGCATACCGGTGCCGAGCTAGTCTGCTACCCGTATGGCAATTACGAGGGCCTATATACACCGGAAAAAGTGCAGACGCCCCATAACGACATTTTCCTGGATTTGGCTAATGTCTATGCCAACAACAATCCGCGTATCAACTCTGTCAAGAATGCCGGCAGCTGGTATATTGTCGAGGGCGAACTCGCAGATTGGCAGTATCGTTACCTCGGCAGCCTCCCATTGACTGTGGAGCTTGTCGGCCCAGCTACCAACAAGGAACCGCTATATAGCACTATGCCAACCCTCTGGGACGAAAACCGCCCAGCCTTCCTGGCCTGGATGGCTAAGGTCATCGAACTCTACCCAGAAGGGATTAGCAACCCGTCTAACGAGAACCCTAGCAGCAAATTCCTGTCCACCCAAAAACAATACCTGCCCGGTTACGCCCAGCCGCTGGCTGTACAATGCGAAGACTTTGCGGCTACCCCAACAGCTTTAATCCTGAGCGTGACTCTGCCAGAATACTGGCAAGCAGAGATCGATGCCAACGCAACCTTGCCAGCCCGCGCAACCCGGCAGGAAAATGAGCACGAATTCTCGTTCGTGTTCTTACCAGAAGAGGACAACTGGGGCGAACGCATTCTCACATTTACCGCTGCTCCGCCAGAGGATACCACGGCAGAAGCCATTCTACACGGAACCCTGTTCTGGGACGGCGACAGCCAAACTCTGCCCTCAGCGCACTGGCTGCCAATGCCGGAACGCGACTACGCCCTCAGCCTACAGGCCGGCTGGAACCTCCGCGCGCTTCCACTGACGCCTCGGGCCAGCAGCGAATGGCCAAACACACTCCGCGCTTGGCACAACCAAGCCTTCGCAACCGCACAAACACCTCAACAAAACATCGGCTTCTGGCTCTGGCAGGAAAACGACGCATCTTTGAGCTTCAGCGGCTGGCACCGAGACGAGGAATCGCCGCTGCCCAGCGGCTGGCATTTGCGCGGCACCACTTGGTCTCAACCGCTAACCAACATCTTCCGTACTG
>CAZUCG010000076.1:0-9160 GCA_964619145.1 uncultured Lentisphaeraceae bacterium
AGCGAATGAGTGATACCCTCAATGGCGTCTTCCAGGCCGTGGGCCCAGTCGTACATCGGATAGATGCACCACTGCTCAGCGGTGCGGTGGTGCGGTAGATGCAAAATCCGATACATTACCGGGTCACGCAGGTTGATGTTCGGCGAAGACATATCAATTTTGGCCCGTAAGACTTTACTGCCATCAGGAAATTCACCATCTTTCATCCGGGCGAACAAATCGAGGTTCTCTTCCACGCTACGAGTGCGAAACGGGCTCGCTTGGCCAGATTCAGTGAGAGTGCCGCGGTTCCGGCGGATTGTCTCAGCATTCTGGTCATCGACATACGCTAAGCCGAGTTCGACCATTATGATGGCGTAATCATACATCTGTTGGAAGTAATCAGAAGCGAACTTGGTTTCGCCTTCCCACTGATAGCCGAGCCACTTAATATCTTCTTCGATGGATTTTACATACTCGATGTCTTCTTTGCCAGGGTTGGTGTCGTCCATCCGTAAATTACATTTCCCGCCGTATTCGGCAGCGATGCCAAAATCGATACAGATGGCTTTGGCGTGGCCGATATGCAGATAGCCATTTGGCTCGGGCGGGAAGCGAGTGCGGATTTGGTGGGGCAGGTACTTGCCTTTGCGAATGTCCTCGTTGATAATTTCGCGAATAAAATCGCTGGCCGCGGGTTCTTTGGCGGCAGTAATTTCTGGGTTCTCTGACATTCTTGCTGACCTTGAGGTATGATTGCTGAAATGGATGCTGTAGGACTTACGCAATAAACCCCACCCGGGGCTGAAGTCGGGTGGGGTCGGGCTGAAAAATCCACGGACTGACAGGATTCACCCGTTAGTAATTTTGTGCTCTTAATTCAAAAAAGGCTTTGGGGTGTTGGCAGACGGGGCACATCTCCAGCGCGACTGGGCCGATATGCAAATGACCGCAATTGCGGCAAACCCAAGCCTTGGTCTCGCCTTTGGCAAAGACAGTCTTGTTCAAGACATTAGCCAGCAGCGCGCGGTAGCGCTCTTCGTGCAACTTCTCAATCGCAGCTACCCGACGGAAAAGCCTGGCGATGTCAGCGAAGCCCTCGGCCTCAGCTTCATCACCGAAATTCTTGTACATCTGAGTCCACTCTTCGTGCTCGCCTTCAGCCGCGGCTTGTAAATTGGCAGCCGTGTCGCCAATGCCGTCCAAGAGCTTAAACCAGAGCTTGGCGTGTTCTTTTTCATTGATCGCAGTCTCTTCAAAAATGGCGGCTATTTGCTCGTAGCCCTCTTTGCGGGCGACACTGGCAAAGTAGGTGTATTTATTGCGCGCTTGGGACTCGCCTGCAAAAGCGTATTGCAGGTTGGCGGCAGTCTTGCTGTTTTTTAACTCTGGCATCTGGCCTCCTGTGATAATAATTGATTTTTTGACAAATGGTTTTGCAACCGCTTAATTAATGTGTACATTATTAGCGAAAATTCAAGTCAAGTTGAAAAAATAGATCAATTTTATGGTAAGATGAGAGAAATAATTATCGCTACGGGTAATGCCCACAAGGTCCAGGAAATACAAGCAATCTTGGCATCACAGCAGATCAGGGTCTTAGCCGCTGCCGAGGTCGGTGGGATGCCGATGGTCGTGGAAGATGGCCAGACTTTTGCCGCCAATGCCTGCTTGAAGGCCCTGGCAGGGGCGCAGGCCTTGGGGCGAATTGTGTTGGCTGATGATTCCGGTCTCGAAGTCTTGGCCTTAGGCGGCGAGCCGGGCATCCATTCTGCCCGTTATGCTGGCGAAGGCGGTAACGACGGTCGCAATCTGAGCAAACTATTGGCGAAGATGGCTGGTCTAACTGACCGACGGGCCCGTTTTGTCTGCGCGTTAGCCTTGGCTGGTCCGGCAGGGCTAATAGGCACGGCCGAGGGTGAAGTGCGCGGTCTGATCGCCGAAGAACCCAGCGGCAGCGGCGGATTCGGCTATGACCCGGCTTTCATTCCCGAGGGGTACCAGCAGACTTTTGCCGTCTTGCCCGAAGCAATCAAGAATACCTTGAGCCATCGCGCTCGCGCCTTGCAGGCGGCCTTGGCCCAAGGGCTGTTCGCGGTCGCGCTGGAATGATGCTTCGGCACTGGTATTTGCCATTTTTGGGTGGTATAGTATAGTTTTGTCGACTAATTTAAGCTTAAGGAGTAAAAAGGAACAAGCAATGAGCGAAAAAATACGCAGGGTTGCCATCGATAATGACAATGGTTTCTATGCTGAAACGCTGGTGTTGACGGCGGAAAACCAGAATATGTTGGACGGCGGAAATTGGTCTATCAAAAAAAGTCGTTTACGGGGTGGCCTTTCTGATGGTATCGATCAGGTTGAAATCAATAACGGGAACTTATCTTTTACCGTCCTGACGACGCGTGGAATGGGCTTGTACCGCGGCTCCTGCAAGGGGAATTATCTTGGCTGGCATTCCCCGGCTGCCAATCCAGTCAACCCAGCTTTTGTTAATTTGTTGGCCCAGAATGGCTTGGGCTGGCTGAAGGGCTTCAATGAATGCATCGTGCGCTGCGGACTGCATTCTAATGGCGCTCCTGGTATTGACCGGGTCAAGGACAATAGCGGTTCGTTTTCCGAGACTCAGCTGACCCTGCACGGTCATATTGCCAACTCCCCCGCCAAGTACGTGGAATTACAAGTCATTCCCGGTGACCCGGTGGAATTGGTGGTAATTGGTGTGATTGAGGAAGCCGCTTGCTTTTGCCCACAATATCGCTTGACGACTAGGATGTCTACATTTGTGGGCTCGAATGTGATCAAAATTCGCGACGAGGTAGTTAATTTTGCCGCCTCGCCGGCAGAATTTGAGCTGCTCTACCATTGCAATTTTGGGCGTCCGTTCTTGGATGCCGGTGCTCGTCTCGTCTCGCCTTCGTTGGAAGTAGCTCCCCGTGACCCGCGGGCAGCTGAAGATATCGCCACTTGGGATATTTACCAGGCCCCCAAAGCCGGCTTTGCAGAACAGGGGAATTATCACCACTTCGCTGCCGCCCAAGATGGCTCGACGCTGTCGATGTTATGCAATCAGGCAGCAGACAAGGGCGTGACCATCCGCTGGAACAAAAATCAACTGCCGTGTTTTTGTCAATGGAAGCACACTGCAGAGGACTGCGAGGGTTTTGTTACCGGTATGGAGCCGGCCACAAATTACCCGAACCTGAAGACTTTTGAACGCGAGCAAGGTCGAGTGATTAACTTATTGCCCCAGCAGCCTTATGTGATCGACTTGGCGCTCGAGGTGCAGGAAAATGCCGACCAGGTAGCTGCCATAGCAGCCGAAGTGGCCGGCCTACTGGCGAAGAGAAAAACGCTGGTTCATCCTAATCCGATTGCTAAATGGAGCCCTGTGTGATGATTTTGCGCCTGCCTGCTCGCGAGTTTGCCAACTCAGCCTAAGCGGGCAATGCTTACGACAATGCTACTTTTTTTCTGAAATCTCGGCCGCCGGAGTTTATTTCCCATCTGCTTGTACTTGGGAAACCACCCGTCTTTGTCCAGTTCATCTCAATATTATGCGTCACCCGCCTGAAATATCTTGGTCATTGCAATTTAAGTATCTAGTCATATTTATTGCGGCCTTAATCTGCGCTTTCTGGATGCGCTTTGACCCGACTTTTACGCTCGCCTGCCTGGGCGCTAGCGTAGTATTCTTTTTATTGTCCCGCTTGCCGTTGAATTGGTTCCCCCCTTGGCTGCGGCAGATGATGCAGGTCGGAGTAGGGGCGATAGGCGTGTATTGGGTACAAGGCCGACTCGGTGAATACCCGATGGATACCTGCTTTATCGAGTTGACCGCAATACTATTGCCGAGCTTGTTTCTGGGGGGGACGTTGCGAGAACACAGCCTGCTCTGGCTGGGTTGCATTGGCTTTGCTGGCTATGGCGGGATGTTCCCGGCCCGAGTTGCCTTCTTGCCAGCTTTTTTGCTGGTCATTGCTGGTAGCATACTGATTTTATACCAGACCCGTACTGCATTATTGGTCAAGCTGGGCGGCAAAAAAATCGTCCCTCAGAAGCACCCACAGTACTTTGGCAATTGGCTATACCGGATGGAGCATTTTGTCCTGGTCGTGCTATTGGTGTTGTTTTTTTCCACCCAGTTCTCTTTGCGTAGCAAGAGCCGCAGTATCGGCTTGATACCGGTGTCTTTTCGTACTGACCAAGAGCAGGATTTTCCCGAATTATGGCAGGATTGGGCGGCCCCCACTAAAGAATTATTGCTGGGTGGGAAAACCGGCCCGAGCAAAGACTCGCCCAAGAACCCCACGGTTAACGATAATTCCGCCAAGAACCGAATGAAATCCGGTGAATTCACCAGCAGCCAAGAAGGCGATGGCGGTGGCATTGGCCAGGACTTGGTGTTCCGGGCCTTCACACCGGCCAAACTATACTGGGTGATGCAAATTTATGACACCTATGACGGCACGGAATGGAGCCGCTCGACTACGATGTGCAAAGGTAAGAGCGCCTTGGATACATATAAATCCGCCTATCAGTCTGAAGTGGTGCAGAATATTGCTATAGTCAAGGCTGTCAGCCGCTATTTGCCGTATGCCTACCGGCCGGCACAAGTAATCTGGAATGATACTCCCGGTGCTTTTGATAAACCAATGGGGGTTATTCGGCGTGAAGATAATGTCAGCTATCAGTTGCGCAATACGGAGTTGCCGCAGCTGCCCTGGAAATACACCGTCGTTTCCACAGTCCCGGATATCGAACTGAGTCAATATATCCGCCCTTGGCGGGAACCGCCCCGGAATTTTGGCTGGAATTACCGCCAGCTGCCGCGCAAAGTCATCAGCGCTCGAATTATGGATTTGGCTCAGGACATCACCGAGCACGCCAATACCCCGCACGAGAAGGCAATCGCCTTGCGTGATTATTTGCGGGAGAATTTTACTTATAATATGTCTCCGCCGAAGCCGCCAGCTGGCCAGGAATTGAGCGACTTTTTTCTTTTCGAGAGCCGCGAGGGTTTTTGCCAGCATTATGCCCAGACCCTTACCTTGTTGGCCCGGATGGTCGGCTTGCATTCTCGTTTGGTTACCGGCTATTCACCCGGGAACTTCAATCTTTTGGCAAACTGTTTCGAGGTGTATGAGTACCACGGACACGCCTGGGTGCAAATCTTTGTCGAGCCATTCGGCTGGCTGACCTTCGATGGTACGCCGCCAGGTGAATTGCGTTTGGAGGACAATCCACCGATGCTGAAGTCATTGCTTGACCCCTTTGGCGAAAAATGGCAAGTCCAAACGCCAGAACTGAGTGCTCGCTCACCAGTGCCGCCAAAACCGAGTTTGACGCCTGGTCAAACGCCGCCGCAGAACCTCAAGACGCGGAAAAGTGCCAGTCAGCAGAGTGTCCTGCAGAAGAAGGTCGCTGAGGTCTATAATGAGATTTATGCCAAGGCTATTACCGATAACGCGACCTTTTCCCCCGACGCGAAGCATATCCTCAAGGCCGCCGCCCTAACCCTGAAAGACAAGGCTTTGGAGTTTTGGCAAAAGGCCGTCGATGGGTTTAAAGCGATGGCTAACGCGTTTACCCAGCGGTTGTTGAGTTGGGCGACCGGGTTGAGCAAATGGTTATATGCTCGAACCTTGGCCGATTTGCTTAAATTTGTGCTGCTGCTTGGCGGGTGCTGGCTGTTTTGGAGTCAACGCCGACGTTACCTGAACTACGCCCTCTGGCGCTGGCGGCTCTTCCAGTGTTCGTTGACCTGGCGGAAAATCACCCGTCAGCCGATGAGTGAACGAATCAAGATAGAGTCTTGCCAAAAATTGGCTGCAGAGTTGTTGGAATTAATTGGCTTGAAGCGCCAGCCGCATCGTGACCTCATTGAACACACCGAGATAATTATGCTCCGACTCCCCAATTTGGCTGACGACTACGCCTTCATTGCCAACTCGGCAGCGGAAACTTGGTACAGCACCCATCCGCCAGATGAACATTTGGCAGATGCAGTTTTTATCGCCACGAGGCATTTTCGGCAAACTATCCGGCCTCAATTGCGGCGACGGAATTATCTCAAGATACAGGGATAATGCAATTCTTGCAGGGATAATGCAATTTTTGCAAGGCTGATCAGGCAGCCTTTTGCAGATGCTGAGGCTAGGAGCGAAGGCAGATTTTGGCACCGCGCCGGTGCTTTGTTTGCCTAGCACACCCCGTAGAGTATTTATCTCTCTACTGCGCCTCCTTGACAAGACTGGCCAAAATCACTAGATTCCTAGCTGAAATAATAATTTTTGGCCGACTGGTGTCGGCAGGATGCAACCGGCCGCTCCGGTAGTGCGCTCGCTTGTACAAATCACCATCGGGACAATCCCACCACCACCACAGCAGTAGCAGTTTGAGATGGCTTGCTATTACTGAATATGCGCGACTATGAATAAGAAATTTTTACCATTGCTATTGATGCTGACAGTGCTGGCTTCGTTTGCTGAAGAATTGCCAGCCGAATTGCGAAAATACGCCGGCCAAGAATACTGGCAAACGCTCGATGACGCACCGGCTATTTCCAAGGATATCCTGCTGACTTCCATCGAGGCAGCTCGCGCGTATTATCTCAACCATCAGTTGAAAGAGGGGAATTTCCTGTATGCGTTTGATGTGGTCAGCAACCAGCAATTCTCCGATGACAACCAAGTCCGACAAGCCGGCGCACTCTGGGGGCTCAGTTGCCTGAACCGAGACCGGTTTACCGAAAATACCCGCCGCGCAGTCTTGGCCTCGCTGGAGTTCTTTATCGCTAACCGGAAAAAGCTCCCCGACGGTCAGCTGGTGATTACTTACCCCGGCGAGGATGTCCTGAAGACAGGCACTGTCGCGCTGTTCTGCTTGGCTATTACTGAATTTTTGCTCGGTCAAGAAAAATTTCTCCCACCTGAGGTTAAGGACAAATATGAGACCATCTTGCTGGAGCATCTGCAATACTTGCAGAGTATGGAATTGCCAGATGGCTCTTGGGCGCACGTCTATGATTTGCCCAGTGGCTATCGTGATCCCATTGGTAAGTCGTATTATGACGGCGAGGCGCTGTTGGCTTACTGTAAGGCAGTACGTTACTTACGACGAGAGGAGTTGCTGCCAAGAATCCAATTCGCAGTTCCCAAACTTATCCATCGGTACCTCCTGGATTGTTGGAAGCCAGGCGGCGACCCAGAGGAGAGCAAAGGCTTCTCGCAATGGGGCGCGATGGCTTTTGCTGAGTGTGTGGAAGCCAAATGGGAAAAGACCGCTGGCGCCGCTGAGGCCGCTATGGCCTTGGCTTGGTGGCAAATCTACAGCAATAAGCTGGAAGCCCGCGGCGGTAATACTGCTTATGCCATCGAGGGGCTGATCGCTAGTTGGCGGGTGGCAAAATGCCAACAGGACCAGAAAAGTATGGCCTTATTAAAAGCAGTCAGCGAGCGTTGCTTGGGCCGTCTGATGCTCTGCCAAATTGGCGGACCTTTTCATACCCGCAATGAGTTCTTTAACTCATTACCCAGAATCCAGCCCCGGGCTTTTGGCGGTATTACCGCCGCTGCTAACTCTGGCGCTATCCGAATCGATAACGTACAGCATCAGCTGCACGCTATGCTATTGGCTGTTAAATACTTATATGCAGATATCCCAAATTGATAGTACATACAAAAAGGATGTTTATGCTCGGCGAACCATATTTTAAGCGCATCTTATTGAAGCTCAGCGGCGAGGCTTGTAAAGGCCCCGCCGGCAATCTAGACCCAGACGCCATCTTGGCGGCCGCCAAACTGGTAAAGGAAGGCTGGCAGTCTGGCACCCAAGTCGCTTTGATTCTGGGGGCCGGCAATATCTTCCGTGGCCTGGCGGGTTGCCGACAGGGAATGAACCGCAATTGCGCGGACAATATGGGGATGCTGGCTACCGCAATCAATGCCTTGGCAATGCGTGATGCCCTGGAATCACTGCAAGTGCCGGCGGAAATTCAGTCGGCCCTGGCCATCAATGGCGTGCTCCCACCCTTTGATTATCGCCAGGCAGAGCAATTGTTGCAGAACGGTAAGGTGGTGATTTTCGCGGCTGGCACCGGCCATCCGTATTTCACCACTGATACCACTGCAGCCTTGCGGGCCTGTGAAATCCAGGCCGATGCCGTGTTCAAGGCGACCCAGGTCAATGGCATTTACGACTGCGACCCGAAGAAAGACCCGACTGCTAAGCGCTACGCCAGAGTATCGTTCGCAAAAGCATTGGCAGAACGACTGAAGGTGATGGACTCGACCGCATTCTCACTCTGTCAAGATAATAATTTGCCCATCGTGGTCTTTAAATTCGGAGAAACAGGCACCTTGAGAGAAATCCTGCAGGGGAATTTTCAGAATGCGACTCTGGTCAGTAACGACGACAAAGAATAATTGTGCCTTGTAGTAGCGCAACTCTAAGAAAAAAGGAACAAAAAAATGGCTAACATCGAAGAACTGTTGGAAGAATCACAACTGTTAATGAATCTGGCTGTCGAGGTGATGAAGAAAGACTTCGCCGCTGTGCGTACCGGTAAAGCCTCGCCAGCTCTGGCTGAAGGCATTATGGTCGAATACTATGGAGCCCAAACTCGCCTGAAAGACATCGCCAGTATTACCGCGCCGGAGCCGCGCTTGCTGGTTATCCAACCCTGGGACCAGAGTGCGATCAAAAGCATCGAGAAGGCTATTATGGCCTCCAATCTCGGCATCAGCCCCGTCAGCGATGGGCGAGTTATCCGCTTGCCCATTCCGGAACTCAGTGAAGAGCGTCGTAAAGATATGACCAAGCTGGTAAATCGCCGGGCTGAAGATGCGCGAATTGAAGTCCGTAATGCCCGTCGTGATGCCAATGAGGCCATCAAAAAAGCTGAAAAGAGCTCAGAGATTACTGAAGACGATCTGAAGTTGATGACCGATTCGGTGCAAAAGATGACCGACAAGACCGTCGAAGTTATCAATAAGGCCCTCAGTGACAAGGAAGCCGAGTTGATGGCCGTCTAAAATCGCGCCGCCAGCGCAGAGTTTTCGCCTGAATTTTTAGCCAGACTTGTGGAACATAACAATATCGCGCAATTGATAGTCGACCAAAGCTGTCGACAACCCCGCGGCATCGCCATCTACTTCCCGTATGGGCGAGATGCTGACGG
>CAZUCG010000077.1:0-9052 GCA_964619145.1 uncultured Lentisphaeraceae bacterium
TTCACTCTTATTGAACTACTGGTCGTAATTGCCATTATCGCGGTGTTGGCGTCAATGCTGTTGCCGGCCTTACAGAAAGCCAGGGCCAAGGCTGGTGCGATTGTCTGTACGAACAATATCTCCAGCATCGCCCGAGCGGCTTTGATGTACACCGATGACAACGTCGGCTATTTCCCGACCTACTGGCAAGGCGGTGGCGGCTGGTTCAGCGGCTGCAAAAGCTGGCGCGAAGAGACGTATATGGGATTCTTAGGACCGTACCTTGGCCAGCCTTTACAGAGTTCCGCCCTGCCTATAGGCGGAGCGTACTACAATGGAGCATTATACTACCGCAGCAAACTAGCCTGCCCGGCCCGCAGCGACAACGCCTTCAAAGCTGCAGTCGAAAGCGGGCGTTGCTCTGGCTACTCCTGGAATGACAAAATCTCCGGATATTTTCTCGGGCGGGCCTTCGCGCCTGGTCGCAGTTGCCTCTTCGGTGAAAGCAGCACAGTCACTGTGCTATATAATACTGTGACCACTACTCAGGTTTTCAATCACGACAACAAAGAGAATTTTGCCTTCTTGGACGGGCACGTAGAGGCATTGCCACAACACCGAGTCCCTGATTCGAACATTGCCCGCCCCTCATATATCAGTGGCTATCGGAACGCCTTCTGGCACCCAGATCGCAACTTTTTCAATAACAATAGATCGGATTTATGGTACACTGACTGGTAATCCTGAAGCCGTTTCCCCGCCGTCTGGAGAAGATTCGCTCTTCCACAGACGGCTTTTTGTTTTGCAGACCCGGAATATTGTCCGCCATCCATTTGCAAGGCAGGCAAGGCAAAACTATATTTAGCTTAGTCCGTCTCTGAGCGCCTTATTGCTCGCTGGGACTAGAGGTAAAATTTTTTCATTTTCAGATACGCGCCCTTGCAGTTGTCATTGCTCGCAGTATTCTGCCGTTAGGCTAGGTCATATTCAGCATTCGTAAAATCACAATTGCCTCACACAAGGAGAACAAGAATGTCAGTTGAGCAAAAAGTCAGAGTCGGTTTCTTTGCTGCCGGCAGCATCGTTATTTATCGTCACGCGCTGGAGCTCTCTCAGAATCCCGATGTCGAGTTGGTTATGGTCTATGACCCGATCAGCGAACGGGCCGAGAGCCTGGCTGAGCTATACGGGATGAAAGTAGCCGCTTCTGAGAAAGCGTTATTAAGCAACAAGAAGATTGACGCCATCGTGGTCGCGACGCCGAACAGCGAACACGCCCGTCTGACCATCGCCGCCCTCAAGGCCGGCAAGCACGTCCTCTGTGAGAAGCCAATGGCCACCAGCTTGGAAGAGGCAGCCGCAATGATTGAGACCGCGAAGGCCTGTAAGAAAAAATTACTAATCGGTCACAATCAATGCCTGATGGCCCCGCATTTGAAAGCCAAGGCGCTGCTCAAAGAGGGCGTCATCGGCGATATCCTGACTTTCCGTTCTTCTTTCGGGCACGGCGGCCCAGAGACTTGGTCGCAGGACAACGGTCCCCATACCTGGTTTTTCAAAAAAGAAAAGGCCTACGTCGGCAGTATGGGCGACCTAGGTGTCCATAAGGCTTATCTGCTACCCTGGCTGTTGGGCACAGACTTCGTCGAAGTCGGCGCCTTCGTGGATACGAAAGCCAAACGCGATGAAAACGGCGAATTAATTAGCGTTGACGACAACGCCGTCTGCATCCTGAAGATGGCCAATGGGGTTATGGGCCAACTGACTGCTAGCTGGACGTATGGTGCCTGCGAAGACAATGTCACCATCATCTACGGCAGTAAGGGACAGATGGTCCTCGGCGCCAATCCAGATTATCAAGTTGAAGTTATGCTCAATAACGGCGAGCAAGCAAAATACAAGGTCGGTGCCGTCGCCACCAATACCTGCCAAGTCTCAAGTGGCATCCCAGACCTCTTTGTGGATTGCATCCTCGACGACTTGGAGCCGCCTTTTGACGGCCTGAAAGGCTACAAGGCCCTGGCCACCGTCGTCGCCTGTATGGAAAGCGCCGCCAGTAAGAAAATCTGCGCGGTCAAAAACACCCCCCCGAAAGTCAAGAAGGCCTAACGGCCGGCATTACGGAGTAGTTAAATTATGTCTTTTTTAGATGATTCGTATCTGCTTACTTCAGACCACGCCCGCGAGATTTACGCCAGTATTAGCGCCCTGCCGATTATTGATGCGCATAACCATTGTGACGTCAAGGCCCTGAGCGAAAACCGCAAATTCGCTGACCTCTGGGAAGCCGAAGCCGCTACCGACCATTACGTCTGGGAATGCCTGCGCAAATGCAACGTCCCAGAAGAACTTATTACTGGAAAAAACGCCAGT
Source organism: uncultured Lentisphaeraceae bacterium (assembly GCA_964619145.1). Classification (GTDB taxonomy): domain Bacteria; phylum Verrucomicrobiota; class Lentisphaeria; order Oligosphaerales; family Oligosphaeraceae; genus JAAZIZ01. The sequence goes on from CAZUCG010000077.1 coordinate 2,353, forward strand.
AATCAAGAAAAATGGCGTTCGCTGGCGAAGGTTTTTCCCAAAATCGCCGGCAATCCAACTTATGAATGGGTGCATCTTGACTTGCGCCGACGCCTCGGCATCGACTTAGAGATAAATGCCGGCAATGCGGATGCGATCTGGGAGCAAAGCCGTACCGCCTTCGATAGCCCGGAGATGGCCCAGCAAAGCCTGATCAAAGCTATGAATGTCGAGACTATGTGCTCTACTGACGACCCGCTGGACACCCTGGAATACCACCAGGCGTTGGCGAATTCCAGCATCCCGGGCGTAGTACTGCCGACTTTCCGGCCCGACAAGGCTATGAATATCGACAAGACCAGCTGGAACGACTACCTGGATGCGTTGGGCGAACGCTGGGATCTGAGCATCGAGAGCCTGGCAGACCTGCTGGCGGCTTTGCGCAAAGCGCACGACTTCTTTGCCTCGCTAGGCTGCAAAGCCAGCGACCACGGCGTCAATATCCCTTACGCCTACAATGTCGATCAACAGACGGCCGATATCATTTTCCGCAAAGCCCGTCAGGGGGAAGCACTGAGCGAGGGCGAAATCATCGCCTACCTGTCGTACTTCCTGAATGCGGTAGCAGAGATGGACGCAGAGAAAGACTGGGTCTTCCAAATTCATATCGGGGCAGTACGCGATGTGCGCAAGAGCTTGTTCGCCAAGCTCGGCCCCGATGTCGGTGGCGATATCAGCGACCATCGCACCGATATCGTCGGGCCACTGTTGCCGTTGTTGAACCGCTTTGACGAGCGTTTGAAGATCGTGCTGTACAACCTGAATCCCATCCACAATGCGACTCTGGCTCAGCTTACCCGCGCCTTCGGACACAAAGTCTGCCTCGGACTGGCCTGGTGGCTGAATGACTCGTATATCGGGATGCGCCAACAGCTCGAATTCGTCGGGACAGTCGATGTGCTGACCAATATGGCCGGGATGGTCTCGGATTCGCGTAAAATCCTCTCTTACGGCTCGCGCCACGAGGTATTTCGCCGCACGCTGTCGGAGACCTTGGCGGCGATGGTTAACCGTGGGCAGCTGTCACTAGCCTCCGGCAAGGACATCGCTGCCTTCCTGTCTTACGAACGCCCAAAACAACTATTCGGCTTCTGAAAAACAAGAATTGCTGGGAGGGGGAGTGGACGAGAGTCCACTCCCTAAAACCAGTTATGCCGCTTGATTCATTATTTATTCAGCGGCAGCAGCATCTCGTTGCGTTTCAGGGCATATCCGCGGATTTGCCCCTTATCAAGGGCGTCATCCACAATATAGGTCACGACATATATTTCGCCATCTGCGAATTCCACCCAGCCAGAATAGCCGAGGTCCGCCAGTGGCGAGCGGTCATAATCGAGCGGGATAGTACGACCCGAGCCGGTGCCGCGCTCTTCGCTGAGGATAGCTTCGCGGTCACATAGCGCGGCAAAGAAGTTACAGGCACGTTGGCCGCGGCCGGGATAGAACCGGTAGGTGATAAAGACCTGGCCATCCTGAAGAAAACCCGCAGTCGGGCGATGGCAGCCGGGCAGAGGGAAATTTGTGACCTTCCCCCAAGTCTCACCATTGTCATACGAGATGGTCTTTTGACAATCATAACCCAGGCCGCTATTTTCCCGCAGCAAGGCCACCAACGTGCTCCCGTCCACTGGCAGTAATGAGACCTCGCACAAATTCCGTCCCGGGACTTGTGCGACTGTCACCTCAGCACTCCAAGTCTTGCCGTGGTCGTCAGAGTAACGCAGATACTGGGTCAGGAAGCCTTTGTCTGGCCGGTGGGCGGCAATCAGCCAACGCCCATTGGGCAACTCAGTCAGGCGTTCAGGGACAATGCCGCGCAGCGGAGTTTCTACCGGCGGCTGCCAGGTCAAACCATTGTCACAAGAAAAATAGAGCAGGATTACCGAATTGACTGCGCCGACGCCCTCCCCTACAGCTGGGATGCGGTCCACGCTAATAGCCAGAATACCGTCTTTGAGGCGGGAAATACGGGCGCAATTATAATAATACTTCAAGCCCGCCGTCCCCTCGGTCAATGGACGCTTGGCTGTCCAATGCCGGCCACGGTCAGTTGATTCACTCAGCATAATGCGAGTATAGCTCCGATCGTTGTGATGCGTGCATTCGCTGAACACGCAAATCAACTTACCAGCTGACAATACTATATCCGGCCAGGCCTCGTAGTTGTCAGGGTCATTGCTGACGCAGAATTTCTCGATTTTCATAGTCCTCGCTCCGTATTTGGCGTAAAACAGTTGACTGACTGGCAAAATATCGCTAGCTACGGTTGCTTCTGTGCCTCTTGGCGGATCTGCTCCTCCACAGTTGCCCGCTCGCGCTGGAAAAGTTCCCTTGCTTCGGCACTGGGAGTTATCTTGCCCCTGATACTGCTGGCGGGCTTGTTGGCACAAGGGCGATTGGGATCGTTGTTCCAGTCATCGTGGCGGTATTTCTCCCGCATCTCCGGCAAGCGCAGATCAGGAATTTCATAAGTATTGGAATTATCTAAAGCGGAGCGGTAACCCTGGATGCCGATCATAGTCATCGCCACCGCTTTATAGACATCGATCAACGGGGTTCCTCCTTCACGGATGGCTTTGGCAAAATAGTAGCTGGTGAAGTAATCTCCGCCGCCGTGACCGTGCTGTTTCGCCTCTGCGTACTCGGCTGGCAAAGACGGCGTGTACCATTGATTGAGGATGCTGGCGTCATCAGTATCATAAGGCTCTTGGTGCACTCGCAGACGAGCTTCGCCTTGATTGTACTCCATAGTGCCGCGATTACAGCAAATCCGATAGCGCTGACCGTGATCCCGCAACGACGCCCAGGGGATGATTTTGACCACCGCCTCGTTGTCCATCCGGCACATCAGCACGCTGCCACAATCGCCTTGGCGCAAGGACAAGGTATGCTGTGGGTCATCATAGTCATAGGGGAAGACAAAGGCATTGACTTTCACTGGCATTGCTCCAGTGATATTGATTATTGGCCCCATCGAATGAGTACAATAATAGGTCGCAGCCAGCCAAGCCCGCCAATGTTGCTCGCCGCTATAGAGATTGGCCATCTGCACGGCTGAAATGGGATGAATATACTCGCCCTCGCCATAGACAAATTTGCCCAACCGGCCGCTTTCATAGATGCGTTTCATTTCCAGATTCTGGACAAAAAAAGGATAATTCTCAGCGAAGTAGTAGACTTTTTTTGAGGCTTCGACTGCTTCAACCAGCTCGACTGCCTCTGCCATCGTAAAGCAGGCCATACACTCGCTCAGCACGTGTTTATCGGCCGCCAGTGCCTGCTTGACAGCCCAGACGTGTTCGGTGGCATAGTTGGCCACAATGACCGCATCAATATCGCTATCGAGCATCTTGCTGTAGTCGGTATAATATTGGCAATCGAGTCGTTGAGCAGTGCGTTTGGCCAAGTCCTCATAAGTATCGCAGACGGCCACTATCTGCATAGCATTAGCCTTCGCGCCATTGGCTAACGACAAGCCCCGACCAGCACCCAAGACAGCAATTTTTAACGTCTTTTCCATTTTACAGCCTTTGTATTCTATAATTTTCTACTGCTCACTGCCAGCGTTTGCTTCAGCGCGGCAATTTCTCAATTTTTTCTGGTCGGACTATCAATCCTGCGGCTTCAGTAATATCCTGGAGCCGCAAGTTCCGCAAGAAAACCTTGCCTTTACAATACAGATTGATATACGCGCCGCCAGTATTCTTCAATAAGTACTTATTATTCAGGCGCATTTTTTCGCTCGCCAAATCAAAATAGACGAAGGTCGAGGCGCTGCTTTTATTCCAGGCGCCTGGCACGACGCTGGGAGTCTGGAATTTGTAATTCCGCGAGAGCTTAGTATAATGTGGGATAGCGCGGTCTTTTTCCTGCATCCAGGCCGTAAGCGCAAAACTACCCTCTTCGACAAAAGCCTCATACGAGAGCTCGTATTGATGCTCCTCCTGCAAAGGCGAAACATAGCCCACCAGAGTGATGTCCTCAAGCGCCAGAACCTGCTGAGCATCTTTTTCCTCGCGGCGGACACTGGCGCGAGTCTTATCTGTCCACGGGGCCTTTACACCATAGCCGGAGGTCGGGCTCCATTCTGCCAAGTCGCCATTGCTGTCGGAGAGTGCGAAATCGCTATTGGGCAAGAGATTCATCCCCGGCAGTACCAGCGGGATGTCAACGGTCGCAACCGCTGCCTTGGGGGCAGTCGAAAAATAAATCAGGTAGGGCAATTTTTCCAGAATCTGCACTCTCCCCAAGCGCCAGGCCACGAAACGACAGCCGCCGGCATCGTGCCGGGCGGCACAAGGAATTTCCTTGCCGCTGCCATCCAGCACCCTAAACGACGTCAAGTCGGCTTCTGGTGCCGCTATCTTGACCACCGCCAGAGGGTTCTCGCCTGGCGTCAGGCCAACAATGACCGTCACCGGCAGCCGATACTCCCAGGCGTCATTCCACCACGGCTCGGCCGCCGAGAGAATACTGACCAGCAAGAACAAAATAATTGCGAGTGGTTTGCTAACTATGGTGGACATCGGCGAATTCCTTTTTTAATTAGTTCACTTATAATTTGTTCAACACAGCGTGACGCGGCAAATGACTTCCTGAAAAGCCGGTACGCTCAGGGTAAAGCTATTGTCTTGTCCGCCTTGCGCGCCCTGCGTTTCCGGCCAGAAGATTTATTTGCCCCCGCTGACCTGGATGTTTTTTGCCGAAAACGGCTCGAGTCTTGCGGCCTGCAAATCGAAGGGCTGTACTTGTGGGTAGATTTCTGTAGCTTTGGCCTGTGGTTGGCCCTTGATTTTCAGTTCTCCTGACCATTCGAGAGCAGTGTTATTGAAGAGCGCGAGTTGTAAGTCGCCGTTGGGAAAAGCATTGGCCGCCAACTGCAAAATCCCGCCGGCGTCGAATTCTAGCGGGAAATGTTTTCCCACCTCTCGACGCAGAATTTCTGCCCAGCAGCCGACTAGCTCGAGTCCGCAGAGTTCCTGTCCCAACGGTATTGAGCAGAACAGCACTGCGCCTTTCTGGTACGGGATGCGGTAAGCAATTGGGACCTCGCGGCTGTTCAGCGCCAAAATTTCGCCGGTGGGGATATTGAAGCGTTTAAAGCCGTAGCGTTGGCCAGCAGAAGAAAAGGTGCCATCGACGAGCTTGATACGATCATAGTCCCAATCAGAGGATCGGCCAGGCAACGTCTCTATCCCGAGTTTGGCGAAGATAGGCTCGGGCAGCATATTGTAAGCGACAGCCAGGGTACCGCCTTGGCCGACATACTCTTCCAGGATATCCTCCGGTAAGGTGGCGCTGCCAGCTGGAATCAGGACCGAGTATTCGCGCATTGTCTCAGCAGTGGCGTTGTCCCAAATCACCTCCACGGCATCGCCAATAGGCGAAGGCACCAGATGCCCTTGCTCTAGATTCCGCAAGTCGGCTTTCTGCTGGCACATCTCGCGGTATTCCTGGCGGGTACGGTACGGGCAAGCGGGATTGAGCACACCTTCCGTTTGCCCAGTCTGACTTTGGCCTGGATAAAAGGCATTAAAGACATTGCCAATCTGAAAGTCAGTGTTGTTAATAGGGAGGCGATTCCCCCAAACTGAAGGGCGTGGCCAAGCACAGCCGCTGAAATGCTCATAGCCGTTGTAATAATCCAGCAGCACCGCGGCCGGACAGACCGGCACACCGCGTTTGTAGCCACTGCGCAGCGTGAAATCGGCAAATGCCTTTGCTCGCTCACCTAGCTCCGAAAGGCAAAATGATCCATCCTTCTGGAAGACCCAGTGGGTATAGTCTGAGCCCTCCTGCAGCAAGTACTCCGCGCCGCCGAACCAGGCGTAGAGCCAACAGCGCTCAATGAAACTCTCAGAGTATCCGCCGATGCGAGTGCCATCGGCAGCATACCAGTTGCATTGGTTATAGTTGGGCTGATGGGTGGAAAAATCAATGCCCCAGTGGCTTTTGCGCCCGAATTGTTTCCAGGCGCCACGCAGATAAGCAAGAGTCACCTGCATATTCAGGGAGGTGCCTAGGCCGCGCTCAATTTCTACGTGCGGGAAGCCCCAGGCAAAATAATACGGGATGGCGAAATTGCTGGCGCCGTGAATCATCACATTGGCCTGGCGCCAATCGAGGCCCTTCTCACGCATCACTCTATTGGCGCATTCTGTCGCGCGAGGATTATTAGTCACGAAATCATAAAAAAATTGATACGCCTCCTCCCGGGTGCTGAAATTGCGGTCTTGCGGCCAGGGGCAGCCGGTATCGCATTCACCATAAATACAGAGCAGGACATTTTCTGGATGAGCTTGCTGATAGTCAAATAGTTCCTGGAAGTAGCGAGTCTTGTATTCCTCGAAGCTCTCGCCGGGTCGGGCGTCGCCCTTGGCCTCGCCGCGGTCCTCATAGCGATAGCGAAAACAGTCGATATGCAACGGAGTCTCGGCTGGGTTGATCTGCGGCAAGCGAGACGGGTAGCCCTGCCCAATCCGAAAAGCGGAAAACAACCCCTGGCGTTTCGACTCTGCGAAGACGCCAGCTGGCGGATACGGCAACGGATATTCGCCCCGCTCGAAGGACTGGTAATCAAGATTATCGACCTCGACTTGACGAGCGTAAGAATAGTCGTCAATCTGATTGATCTCGGCAAAAATTTCGAATTCTTTCATCG
>CAZUCG010000078.1:0-9050 GCA_964619145.1 uncultured Lentisphaeraceae bacterium
ATCCGCGAGACTCTCGCCGTCAGCATCAGCAAAATCCGCGTCATCATCGACGCGTTCCAGAATAACATTCTGGACCTTGTGATAGCCAGTGCCGGCCGGGATCAAATGTCCCATAATGACGTTTTCTTTGAAGCCGTGTAGCGTATCGATGCGTCCACGAGTGGCGGCATCGGTCAGAATACGGGTCGTGTCCTGGAATGACGCTGCGGAAATAAAGCTGTCAGTAGCCAGACTAGCTTTCGTGATACCCAACAGCATCTCCTGCGCTTCGGCTGGTTCGCCGCCTTCATCGAGCACCCGCTTATTTTCTTCTTTGAACTCTCGCTTGTCGATAGCTTCGTTGAAGAGGAAGCGAGTATGGCCGGGGCTGGTGATACGCACCTTGCGCATCATCTGTCGGACGATGATTTCAATGTGTTTGTCATTAATCTCCACGCCCTGCAGTCGATAGACTTGCTGCACTTGATTGACCAAGTGGGTCTGCAATTCCTGCGGGCCGCAGATTTCCAGCATTTCGCTCAAGACAACGGAGCCGTCAGTCAGGGGAGTGCCCTTCTTTACATAGTCGCCATCGAAAATGACAATTCGCTTACCGGCTGGGATAAGGTGATCAATCTCGGCCTCAGTTTCCAAGTCCTTGACTTTGATATTACGTTTGCCTTTGCTGGGTTTATCAATCGAGATCACGCCATCAATCTTGGCAATTTCGGCTGCTTCTTTGGGCCGACGTGCCTCAAAGAGTTCAGCGACGCGGGGCAAACCGCCGGTGATGTCTTTGGTCCGCGACGCCAGGCGCGGTGTCTTGGCCAAGACTTCACCGACCTTAACATCCTTACCGTCTTCCACAATGATCCGGGCATCAGCAGGCAGGTTGTGTGAATCGATGGGGTCACCGGTATCTTTATCCTTAACGATGATGGTCGGATGTAAGTCTTCCGAGTGCTCTAGGACCATAATTTCTTCAGTGCCGCTCTGGTTGTTCACGCCGCGTTTCATAGTCACGCCTTCAATCAAGTCGTGATACTCGACAGTACCTGCGTTCTTAGTGATAATTGGAATGTTATATGGGTCCCAATGTACGAATTCTTCGCCCTCGGTCACGGTTTGCCCTTCTGTCTTGAGCAAAGTGGAGCCGATGAACAGGTCATTGCTCTCGAGTTCAGTGCCGTGTTCGTCTTCGATGGCAAAGCGGCCATTTTTGCTTAAGACCACGTAATTGCCATCTTCAGTCTCTACTGGATGGACTTCTAGCAGCCGCAAGATTCCTGTTTTGCTGGCTTTGAACGAGGATTGATTGAAGGTCGCGGTAGCGGTACCACCGAAGTGGAATGTCCGCATTGTCAACTGGGTGCCTGGTTCGCCGATGGATTGGGCAGCGATAATCCCGAGAGCATCGCCTTCATTCGGCATTTCTCCAGTGGCGAGATTGCGTCCGTAGCATTTGCAACAGACTCCGCCTTCGCTTTCGCAAGTCAGCACTGAGCGGATATGGACTCTCTCTTCGCCTATTTCGACGATCCGTTGAGCGATGATTGGGGTGATTTCTTCGCCGGCATTGACTAAGATTTTTCCCGAGCGGAAGTCATAAATTTCATCTACGCTGAACCGTCCTGTGATCCGGTCTTCGAGTGGCACCGTATCCTTATTTCCTTCGCGGATAGCCTTAACCCAGATACCATTAACCGTGCCGCAATCTGGTTCGACGCAGATCACATCGTGAGCGACGTCTACTAGTCGGCGAGTCATATAGCCTGAGTCAGCGGTTTTCAAGGCGGTATCGGCCAATCCTTTACGTGCGCCGTGGGTACTGATAAAGTATTCCATAACTGTCAGGCCCTCGCGGAAGTTCGAGATAATGGGGCTCTCGATAATAGCACCAGACGGTTTGGCCATCAGTCCACGCATACCGCCCAACTGCCGGATTTGGTCTTTACTACCACGGGCACCGGAATCCAGCATAGCCCAAATGGGGTTGATTTCTTCTCGGCCGGCGTTATTTTCTAAGGTTATGGCCAAGCTATCGGCAAGCTCATTATTGACTTGGGTCCAAGTATCAATACACTTGCTGTAGCGTTCATTTTCGGTAATCGCACCAATCCGGAATTGTTCGTGATGTTTGCGAACTTCTTCTTTGGCTTTGCTAATAAGCTCTTCTTTGTCTTTCGGGACAATAATATCTTGGATACCGATAGAGAAGCCGGCCAAGGTGGCGTATTTATAGCCGAGGTCTTTCAAGGCGTCAAGGACGACAATTAAAGCCTCCCGATCGATATGCTCATAGCAGTCATTAATCATCCGGGACAATTCTTTTTTGCCGACTGTGTTGTTAGAGAAGCCCATCGATTGGGGCCAGACTTCGTGGAAGATACAGCGGCCGGCTGTGGTCGCGATAAACTTTTTATCCTGGTCATTTTTACTCCAGAGGGCATCCTGTTGGTAGTAAGGGTTACGCAGGTTAAGGAAGTCGTGCAGGTGCAAATGTTCGTGGTCCAAGGCCCGCAGCACTTCGAAATAATCGTTATACCAATGCTGCTCTTGCGGCTTCATCGCCAAGAATTTTTCTTTTCGGCGTTTGTCTTCATAGCACAGGTAGTACGAGCCTAAGGTGATATCTTGACTGGGCGTCGTCACTGGTTTGCCACTGGCTGGTGAGAAGATGTTATTCGGCGCCAGCATAATCAGCTTAGCTTCTAACTGCGCTTCATTCGATAATGGGATATGCACAGCCATCTGATCGCCGTCGAAGTCGGCGTTAAAAGCGGCACAAACCAACGGGTGTAAACGGATGGCCTGTCCTTCAATCAAGATTGGGTCGAAGGCTTGGATACTCAGCCGGTGTAGGGTAGGCGCGCGGTTCAACAGGATAGGATGGCCCTTGATGACTTCATCCAGGATGTCCCAGACTTCTTTGCGACGTTGCTCAATCCATTTTTTGGCATTGCGGACCGTATGCACCAAATTACGTTCTTTGAGTCGGCGCATAATGAATGGCTCAAACAGCACTAAGGCCATTTCCTTGGGCAGGCCGCATTGGTTGATTTTCAGTTCTGGGCCAACCACAATAACTGAGCGGCCAGAATAGTCGACGCGTTTGCCCAAGAGGTTCTGCCGGAAACGGCCTTGTTTGCCTTTCAGCATATCAGCCAGAGATTTCAGCGGGCGGTTGCCGGTGCCAGTGACTGGCCGGCCGTGGCGACCGTTGTCGAGCAGGGCGTCGACGGCCTCTTGCAACATCCTCTTTTCGTTCCGGATGATGACATCTGGAGTATGAATTCGCAGCAAGTTACTCAGGCGGTTGTTGCGATTGATGACTCGGCGATATAAGTCATTCAAGTCACTAGTGGCGAAACGGCCGCCTTCAAGAGGCACCAGCGGACGCAACTCTGGCGGGATGACTGGCAGCACGTGCAAGATCATCCAGCGGGGGTCCATATTATTGTTGACGAAGCCTTCCAACAAGCGAATGCGCTTAGCGACTTTTTTGCGGATGGCTTTGCTTTTACTGGTTTTTAGCTCGAGATTAAGTTTATGTAAAGTCCCTTCCAAGTCAATTTGGCCCAACAGCTCTTCAACTGCCACTGCGCCCATTCCGGCTTTGAAGTCTTCGCCGTAGAGTTTGCGGGTCTCGGCGTATTCCTTTTCATCCAGAAGTTGTTTTTCTACCAATGGTGTATTGCCGGGATCGGTGACAATCCAAGATTCGTAGTAGAGCACTACGTCCAAAGCTTTCTGGGTCATATCGAGCATCGTAGCCAGGCAGCTGGGAGAGCACTTATAGAACCAGATATGGGAGACTGGCACTGCCAGTTCCAGATGGCCCATTCGTTCACGACGGACGCGCGATTGAGTTACTTCAACGCCACAGCGGTCGCAGATTACACCTTTGTGTTTAATCCGTTTGTATTTGCCACAACTGCATTCCCAGTCGCGGGCAGGACCAAAAATGCGTTCGCAGAAGAGGCCGCCTTTTTCCGGTTTGAATGTACGATAGTTGATGGTTTCGGGGTTTTTTACCTCGCCCTTGCTCCAAGAGCGGATTGTATCTGGGGATGCTATGCCGATAGAGACGTAATTGCTCTCGTCCATACCTTCCAGGCTGGCGTTCATATTGCTGAATAATGTATCCAAGGAATTTGCCCTCCGTATTAGCTATTTGTGATTGTGATGTTGTTCCGGGAATCAAGCCATCGTGTTTTTGGTGCGGCGGACCCGGATATCCAGGCAAAGGCTCATCATTTCGCGCATTAAAACGTTGAATGATTCTGGTATTCCGGCCTCCAGTTCATTCTTGCCTTGCATAATCGAGTCATAGATTTTGGTCCGTCCGGAGACGTCATCGCTTTTGACGGTAAGCATTTCCTGCAAGGTGTAGGCAGCGCCATAGGCCTCTAGGGCCCATACTTCCATTTCGCCGAAGCGTTGTCCGCCGTGTTGGGCTTTGCCGCCCAGCGGCTGCTGGGTGACTAGGGAGTAGGGTCCGACAGCACGGGCGTGGATTTTATTGACCACGAGGTGGTCTAGTTTCAGCATATAGATTTGTCCCACCACCACTTTTTGGGCGAATGGGTGTCCGGTGTAGCCATCGAAGAGGCGGGTTTTGCCATCGAGTCCAATAAAGCATTCGGTGCGGTCGTGTCCTTTCTTGTCCAGCACTTTGTTTTCTGGGGTTATCGTCCAGCCCATTTCTTCGACTTTGATCCGGCGGGCTTCATCTAGCAACTCTAGGATGCTGTCTTCTTTCAAGCCGTCAAAGACAGGTGTAGCGATCGTGATGCCGAGGATTTTAGCTGCCCAACCGGCGTGTGTTTCGAAGACCTGTCCCACATTCATACGTGAGGGCACGCCCAAAGGATTAAGGATGATATCTACTGGTGTGCCATCAGCCATAAAGGGCAAGTCCGCGATTGGGACTATTTTAGCCACGATACCCTTGTTGCCGTGTCGTCCGGCCATCTTATCACCGACTGAAATGCGACGTTTGCTCGCGATGTACACTTTGACCGCGACAATCTTGCCAGGGTCATTGCCATCATTTTTCAGCAACAATTGCAAAGCTTCCCGCTTGCATTGTTCGTTATCGCGCAATCTTGAGCGAAAACTTTTGATAATTTCGTCGATTTCTTTTTTCTCTTCGCAATCTTTCATTGCGATTTTTTCATAACTGTGGGCCAAGCGGTTGAGCATCATCTTGGTGATTTTCCGGTCGCTGGGGATAAATTCTTCCCATTGTCCTTCCACCATCCGGCTGACTGATACTGGCAATTTTTGTCCCAAGAAACGCTCGCCTAGTATTTTCACCATATCGTCTAAGATAGCAGCGTGTTCGTTTTTGTATTTGCTCTCAGTCTCTTTTTGCTTAAGTTTAAGGTCAGCCTTATTGCTTTTGGCTTTGGAGTAATCGAGTTTACGTTCGACTCTGACATCCATCACCATACCTGAACAACCGCCAGGGACGAGTAATGAGGTATCTTTGACGTCGGCTGCTTTTTCGCCAAAAATAGCTTTCAGCAGGCGTTCTTCCGGCGCTAGTTCAGTTTCATTCTTGGGGGTGATTTTGCCGACCAGGAAATCGCCAGCTTTGACTTCTGAACCAATTCGAATTACGCCTTCGGTATCAAGGTTACGCAAGGCGTCCTCGCCGGCATTGGGGATGTCGCGGGTGATTTCTTCGGCTCCGAGCTTGGTCTCTCTAGCGGTGACATCTTGCAAGCTGATGTGGATGCTAGAATAAGTGTCTTCCTGGACAAGTTTTTCACTGATGATAATGGCGTCTTCGAAGTTATAGCCGTTCCAAGGCATAAAGGCGACCATTACGTTACGGCCCAAGGCCAACTCTCCTTGGTCAGTGCAAGAACCGTCGGCCAAGGTCTGCCCTTTGACTACTTTGTCACCGCGTTTGACGATGGGGTGTTGGTTGACAAAAGTAGAGGCATTGGAGCGCAGAAATTTATACAGGATATAGTGCTGGTAGCTCTCAGCTGGGGCGTCAGGTGCAGGCATCTTCCCGTCCAAGGTGACATAAATCTCCTCCGCAGTTGCCGAAGCGATAATGCCATCCTCACTGGCAATCACGATAGCGCGGGAATCACGAGCCACGATATGCTCTAGGCCAGTTCCGACCAGTGGCCGATCTGCCTCCAGTAGAGGTACTGCTTGACGCTGCATATTTGAACCCATCAGCGCCCGGTTGGCGTCGTCGTGCTCCAAAAATGGAATCAAGCCAGCGGCTGCGCTAATCAGCTGTTTAGGCGAAATATCGATGTACTGGACGCTCTCGCTGGGCAGTTCAGCACTTTCACCAGCGTGTGTGCCCAATACAGTAGGATTGACGAACTTACGCTTCTTATCAAGTGGCGCATTCGCCTGAGAAATAACGAATTCCTCTTCTTTGTCAGCAGTCAGATAGTCTACTTGGTACAAGACCTTGGGCTTGCCGTCTGGGCCAAGGTCCACAATGCCTGTGGAGGGGTCAATCACCTCACCGGTGTCAGAGTTGACAATCTTATTACCTTTCTGTTTGATATCAATGCCGACAGTGCCATTGTAAACTCTGCAGTAGGGGGTCTGGATAAAACCAAATTTATCGATCTGGCCATATAGTGCCAGTGAAGAAATCAAGCCGATATTCGGCCCTTCTGGGGTCTCAATCGGGCAAATCCGGCCATAATGGCTCGAGTGCACGTCACGGACGTCATAGCCTGCCCGGTCGCGGGTCAAACCGCCGGGGCCTAGGGCGCTCAAGCGTCGTTTGTTGGTCAATTCTGCCAAGCAGTTGGTCTGGTCCATAAATTGACTCAGTTGGTTCCGGCTAAAGAAGTCACGAATAAAACCAGCTAAAGTTTTTGGATTGACCAGATGTGAAATTCCTTTCTCGAGGCCTTCACTGGAATTCATACGTTCGCGGACCATATTGGCAGTGCGGGCTAGCCCTAAACGACATTGATTTTGTAAAAGTTCATCGACGGTGCGGATGCGCCGCCGTCCCAAATGGTCAATGTCATCTTTAGTACCGTGGCCATTGCGCAACGCCATCAGTTTTCGAGTAGCGGCGGCGATGTCGGTTTTGGTCAAAATACGGACATCAGCTGGGATCTCGATATCGAGGCATTGATTAAGTTTAAAGCGTCCCACGTAGCCCAAGTCATAGCGTCTGACATCTTCGAACAGGCGTTTGAACAAGCCCTTAGCATTTGCTGGTGTCACCGGGTCACTCGGGCGCATCCGCTTGTAGATTTCTTTTTGTGCGTCTTCGCAGGTTACGGTAGTGTCTTTTTGCACGCATTTGATAAAGTAATCACCTATTTCGCTGGTGATCACCACCGGGATTTTATTAATTCCGGCTTCTTTGGCTGCATCAAGGTATTCTTCGGTCAACGATTCCAAGGCAGGTATCACTACTGCGCTGGGGTCTTTCGCTGCGACGACTTCTATTGCTGTATAGTATTGCGAGAGGTCTTCGACTTTTCTCAGCTTGCTGGGGGAGAGTTCTTCCACGCCATAAACGGCATCCAGGATATCGCGGTTATTGTCAAAACCAAATGCACGCAGAAATGTGCTGATTAAGAATTTCCTCCGCCGGCGTTTGCGGTCGAGGTAAATATACATATAGTCATTGATATCGAAGTGCACTTCCAGCCAAGAGCCGTGGTCGGCAATGATCCGAAAAGAGTAGAGGTTTTTGCCACTGGCGTGACGTGTCTCTTCGAAGCAGACGCCGGGGGAGCGATGCAACTGGCTGACGATTACCCGCTCTGCGCCATTGATAACAAATGAGCCGCGGTCGGTCATCAGCGGAATTTCGCCCATTGGCAAAGTCTCCACCAGCACTTCGCGAGTATTGGGACGTTTCAGTTCAAAGGTTACTTTTAAGCTGCCTTGATACGTGCCGCCATCCTTTAAACATTCCACGATGCCGATTTTGGGCTGCTCGATGCTATAATTCCGATATACTAAGCCACAACTTAGTTCACTCTTTTCATAGGGCGGAAAAGCGTCCCGGAAGACTTCCTCCAAACCTTGGTTTTTCCGTTCTTCAGGCGCAGTGTCTAGTTGCAAAAAGGCGTCATAAGATTGAGTCTGAATGGAAATCAAGTCAGGAATCTGAATGATCTCTTTGAGACGACCATAATTCTTGCGTTCGTGCATTGGCATTGGCTTGTTCTCTTTTCTATTTGGTTAAAGTAAATAAAATCAGGCATTAAAAACTGTAAGCCAGAAACAGCGGGGTAAATAGTGTCGGCAGCGGCTCTCTTGCTGGCCTGCTGCTATGTTAACAGTCTGCAGCTTCTACACCGAAAACAATGCTGTAAACTAAAAAAAAGCAAAAAAAGTTTTATTTTAAAATTATTTAAACAAAAAAAGACGGGACGGCAGAACAAGAGTAAGGGCCGCCATAGTCAGTAGTAGTCTATTTAGTATCACTACCCGTTCTATGTCGGTTGTCTAACTCCCATTAGGCCAACCAGTCTATTTGACAAACTATTCAATTGTCACCGCACTCTGCGGCAGGGAGCCTCTCTCCGGTGATTAAACCGGAGAGAGGCCAAAAAGCATCAAGCAAGTAAACTCAATTACTTCAGTTCGACTTTGGCACCAGCAGCTTCCAGCTTCTCTTTGATGCTGGTTGCTTCTTCTTTAGTGATTCCGGTCTTAATCGGCTTCGGCGCTTCGGTAACCAAATCCTTGGCTTCTTTCAAGCCCAAGCTGGTAATGGCCCGCACTTCTTTAATCACATTAATTCTATTGGCACCGGCATCGATCAATACGACATCGAACTCGGTCTTTTCCTCTTCTGCTTCTGCAGCAACTGCGGCCGGACCAGCAGCAGCAGCGGCCATCGGGGCAGCGGCGCTAACGCCCAGGCGCTCTTCCAAGGCTTTGACCAAGGTAGACAACTCTAAAACTGTCAACCCCTCGATGTAGGAGACAAATTTCTCCATATCGGCACTCACTTCAACTTTGTTTTCGTCTGACATTGCTGTTTTTCCTTTAGATTAAGCAGCTTGCTCTTTCTTTCCCAAGAAAGCATTTAACACATAAACAATACTCGA
>CAZUCG010000079.1:0-9039 GCA_964619145.1 uncultured Lentisphaeraceae bacterium
AAGTATCGGCTCGACCAAAGTTACCCGGCTTTCAGCAACTGCTCAGACAACAAGGATTATGGCAATGGCGCGCCTGAAGACGGCGACATCGTCGGTTGGATAAACCGTGGCCTAGATTGGGCCGAAATCAAAGACACGCGCTGGGAATACAGCATCGAGCTCTCCGCCGAGCACCCAGATATCAGCTACCCAGTCAGCACCGACGTGACCTTGCGCCGGCTGCAACAATTCCGGGTCCATCCCGGCGAGGTCCTGCAGGTCAAAATCGGTTCAGACGAAGAGATCTCCCACCTAGTTCCGGCGGATGGCCTGCTGACCATTCGGGGAATCAAATTCGTCGATGCCAAGCCAGTGAGCCTGACTATACGGCGGCCGCCAGAAGCCGGCAAGATCAGCATCCCTGCTTCGGAACGCCCTCGTCGGCCGTACGCCGACCTTGATTGGACGAGTGCGCTTCTAGTCAAGAGCACCACCCACGTCCATATCACCTCGAACAAACGCATCCGCGAAGCTCTGGCCGTCGGCCTTGATTTTCTCACCATCTCCAATTATTATCCTTCTGCGCCATACTATCCTTGGGCCAAATTCACTCCGAATTATTACGTATTCCATCAGCAGCATCCGATCATTGACAAAGATTGGCAACAGGTGGACGGCCCTTTCGATTGGAGCTCCATCGTTTCTCAATGGAAGGACACCCTCCCAGCTGAATTGCAGAAGAGATTACCGTTCAAAGAAGCCGCGCCTTTCGACCCCTTACCCGATGGTATACTGGAAGCTCCCAACGCCGAGCATCATTCTTTCCGAGACAGCTCGGCTCATATCAACAGCCCTGGCTCGATGCACTGCAGTGGCCATTTTGACGCCCGGAACAAATATCAGGTATCCAGCAACCGCGGCTGGCCAGTCGGCAATCGTCGCTACTGGCGCGATGCCTTCGATGCGATGTTCGCGGAGCTGCTCTACGCGGCTGGCGGCGGTGTCACCATCAACCATCCGCACTGGTCGAACCTGCCAATGCGCACCGCCCTGGCGATGCTCGACTACGATGCGCGCGTTCTCGGCATCGAAGTCTATAATCACTCTGCGGAGCTCGGCCGTAAAACTGGCTGGAGTGAAAAATATTGGGACAGCATCTTGTCAACAGGCCGGCAATGTTTCGGTTTTTTTGTACCGGATTGGTATTTCAGCCCGGAAGACGGCTGTGCGATGAATGTACTTCTGGTCAAGGAGCGCACAGCCGAGGCTTGTCTCCAAGCCTATCGGCAAGGCAACTGGTTCGGTTGTTTGAAGGGCACCGGCTTGAGCTTCAGGAGTATTTCTTTCGATGGAAAAATCTTGGCTGCCAAGATCGACCGCCCTGCCAGCTTGAAGGTCATCTCCCGGCAAGGCGTTATCAAAGAAAGCACTGGCCAGGAAATCTCATTAGTGCTGTCCGAGGAAGAATATCCTCAACACGTGTTCTTACGTCTGACCGCCAGTGATGATACTGGCGAGAGCATCTACTCACAACCTTTAATGTTGTGAGTTTTTGACGTACAGGAAAATCATCGATTAGCTCATTTTGGATTGTTTTTTTTCGCAAATGGCTTATAGTGTATAATTGGAATTAGTTCTGAATATTATTTCATTGGCGGATGGTTTTCATACGCCCATTCATATCAGGATAAGTAAGGCAAAAAAATGGCACACAAGTACAATCTGGTTCCGCAAAATGTCCCTCTGGTCGAAACGAAATATCGCAAAATTGTCACTCAAATTCCAGTTCCGGAATCTTTGGAAATATTTAAGCGCCTATCTGCCCACGAGCCCATCAGTATGTCTGGTCAGCCGCCGGTTGTCTGGGATCGCGCTGAAGGCATCCACGTCTATGACCGCTGGGGCAATAAATGGCTAGACTGGTCGAGTTGCGTACTGATTGCCAACATCGGGCACGGCCATCCAGAAATTTGCGCCGCCTTGAAAGCTATTATTGACAAGCCTTTATTGGCCACCTATGTCTTCCCCCACGAAGGCCGGGCGAAGCTCTGCCAAATGCTGGCTGACACTGCACCGGCTGGGATGGATAAGGTCTTCCTGCTATCTGCCGGTACGGAAGCCACTGAAAATGCTTTGAAATTGGCTCGGACTTATGGCGTCCGAAAATACGGTCCTAAAAAACACGTCATCGTGTCCTTCTCGGGCGGTTTTCACGGCCGGACGCTCGGTGCCCAGATGATTGGCGGTATGGGCGGTCAGAAAGACTGGATTGTCGATCTGCCGGGCGGCTTCGTACACGTGCCGTTCCCAGACGGTTTTTTGAATGAAGACACCAGCTTTGAGGTATTCTTGAAAGTTATTGCTGATGCTGGACTGACTGCTGACGATGTCGCCGGGGTCATCACCGAATCTTATCAGGGCGTCGGCCCCAATTTCCTGCCTGATGAGTACGCTCGCAGCCTGGGCAAATGGTGTAAAACCAATGATGTGGTACTGATTATGGATGAAGTGCAGGCCGGCTTTGGCCGCACAGGTAAGTTCTTCTGCTGGCAGCACTACGACTTGCAACCGGATTTGATCTGCTGCGGCAAAGGCATCTCTTCCAGCCTGCCGATTTCAGCGGTTATTGGCCGCAATGACATTATGGATATGTACGCTCCTGGTTCAATGACCAGCACCCACTCTGCCAGTCCGTTGCCGGTGGCAGCAGCCATTGCGAACTTAAATGTTCTGCTGCGTGACAAGCTGACCGAACACGCCGCCAAGATGGGCGACATTTTGGGCGCGGCCTTGGATTCCATTCAAGCGAAGTACCCCAAACGGATTGCGAAGTCCCTGCATCGTGGCTTGGTCGCCGGTTTGTTGGTTGTCAAAGAAGGCAGCAAAGAAGCTGATCCACAGACCGCCTTGGCTATCAACGAAAAATGTACGCAAAAGGGCTTACTGATGTTCGCACCTGTCGGCTTGGGCGGCGGCTGCATCAAAATCGCTCCTCCATTAGTCACCTCCGAGGAAGCCTTGGCAGAGGGCATCGCCGTTCTGCGGGAAGCAATCGATGAAATCCTAGGCTAAAGCAGGAGAGACTTACTAATGCAAGAATTGACTAAAGAAATTCTGACTCTGGCAAAATCCGGGCAAATCCGCCAGTATGTGACGGATCTACTAATGGAAATTTGTCAGGTTGACACCTCACCTTTTGCTGACGTCTCACTGATGCGGGTGGCAGAAGATAAGGTCTTTACCAGCCTGGAACGCGAGTTTAAGCAAATCTCATTTGCTGGCGCGCGTTGTGACCGCCGGCCCTTGAATCCGGAAATGAAAAATCATCCCGGCTTTTCGTTATTGCATTTCAGCAAGACCGCCGAGCGTCCCGAGGGCCTGACTGCGGAAGAAGTATATCGCGATCGCAGTAACCTGCTATACTTTGTCCCTGGTGCCGATGGCCGCGAAGAAAAAGGCATCGCCATCAACGCCCATATTGACGTCGTCAAGCCGTATTTTCCCCCGCGATTGGAGAACGGCAACATCTTCGGCCGTGGCTCCTGCGATGACAAGGGCGCCATTGTGACTATGCTGACCGCGCTGAAAATTCTCGCTACGGTATTAGCCAAATCTGGTCGTCGTCTGCGTCGCAACTTGGTGGCGATGTGCGTTGTCGAGGAAGAGACTGGCGGTAACGGTTCTTTGTCGTTGGCTATCGACAAAGAGTTAAAGAAACTCTATGACAGCATCCTGGTTCTGGAATGCTGCGGGAATAATATCCACCCCGCCAACCGCGGCGCCATTTGGTACCAGGTCGCCTTGTCCTGTCCCAAAGCTAACCTCTTTGAAATGGCAGCTTTCGCCTATGAACAGATGGAACTGGAGGGCCGTGCCATCAAGGCTGAAAGCCGGCACGCTTTATTCCCCCAGCGCCCGGTACAGACTTGCCACGGCCAAATCGGTCAGTACGGCGAACATCCCAGCCGGATCTGCGGCGAAGTGGCTTTCGATATCTGCTTCAGCGGCAAAATCACCGACCGGGTCAAAGAGCTGCTTGAGGACGGCATCGCTTCCGCCTTGGTTGATTATATCGCCCTTTACGGCGACAAAACCAAAGCAATAGACCAGACTACTGGCAAGGCGAAAGTCGACCAACATTTCGACTTGCTGCAGCAATCCAAGCGTTTTGTCTGCCAAGTCCACGGCTCCACTGGTCACATGGGCTCGATTATGGAAAATGACGGCGCCATTACCAAGATGGCTTGTTTTGTCAGAATCCTATACCGAATGAAAGATCAATTGCGTCAAGCCAGTGGCGGTGAAGTCAGCATGCATCTGCACGGTGAGGAGAATCCGAGCAGGCTGATGCTCGAGGGCGGCCAAGGCTTCGTGCCCACCCACAATATCAATGACGTGATGAAGCGGATGCGCCAGGCGGCCCATATTGGCGTGGCGAATTACCTTCAGCTGGAGCAACGCACTGACGTTAAGGCCAAGGACTGTGCCTTGGTCACTTACGACAAACTGCATAACGCGGCCTTTGATGGCGACCCCAACTCGCCACAGATGCTCAATGCCATCGCCGCCGGCAAAGAAGCTGGCATCTGGCAGGATGATCAGCCGGTCATCGGCTGGACGGTCTCCTGCGATTCACGACTCTTCGCATTCGAATATCCGGAAATGCCGGTGCTTACCAGCGGCGCTGGGCTGCTGCAGTACGCCCACAGTGATGCAGAGCAAGTCAAGTTGTCCGACATCCAGGACAGCGTGGCTTTTGTCGCTTTGTACTTATTGCGGGAAGCCGGACTGGCCTGAGATTCGACCAGAACGAGCAGATGATTGGTTTATAAATAGCGAATGTCTCAATGCTATCGTCGCTTAGCCCGATTACCACAAATACTGCAGGATAGAAGCTTTGGGCCACACCTTGTGCATCTCTTCCAGGTGGCTATCTAGCGCGACAAGGCAAAGTTGGCCGTGCCCGTGGAGTAGAGATAGTCTGCGACAGAGCCGTTAGCTTGGCCAACATTAGCAATTGTTCCGCCATCCCTGTTCCTGCAGAATACCAATCAGCTGACAAAGAGGAAAATTATGCCCTTAAAATATTGTCCAATTCTAAGCACCCTGGGCTACGTCCTCTCGCCAGACGGCAAGAAAGTCCTGCTCTCGCATCGCATTGGCAGGAAAACTGACCAGCAGTTCGGCAAATTCAATGGCCTCGGTGGTCATATGGAGGCCACCGAGGATATCGCCTCGTGTATGATGCGCGAGATTCGCGAGGAAGCCAACCTCGAAGTCACCGCAATGACTCTTCGCGGCACAGTAAATTGGACTGGCTTCGGCCCCAATAGCGAAGACTGGCTGGCCTTCATCTTCCTGGTGACCGCGTTTACTGGCACTCCACGTTCCTGCAATACCGAAGGAACGCTGAATTGGTTCCCTATCTCGGAAATCAATAAGCTTCCGATGTGGGAAGGCGACCGGTATTTCCTGCCACTCGTCTTCGATGGCGACCCGCGGCATTTCCACGGCTATTTGCCCTACCGCAATGAACATCCTGTCAGCTGGAAATACGTCAGGTTGTAACCGGCGGAGAATCGGCAAGATGCAGGCATTTGCAGAAATACTCAATTATGATTGGCAGTCTTTGGAAATAGCTTTCTGCCAGGAACAACTATCGTTGGTGCGAGCTGAGATTACAACTGCAAATCAGCAGCAGGAAATCGAATGCACTCAGCTAGCCAGAATTGGACGGCTGCGTTTTGTAAATTTGCAGCCAGCACAACTATATCAAGTAAAAATATATCTATCTGAGCAGGAAATAGAGTTTTCTTTCACCACCCTGCCGTCACCGCAAGGCAAATGCCTTTGCCGTTATGCCGCCATCGCCGATCCACATCTCTCACTAGCTTATGAAAATCGCAAAGGGCGTTTGTTTCGGGAATCTAGGTTGATTCTCGCTGATGTCGTCGCTCAAGCAAATGCCGCGGAGGTAGATTTTGCCTTGCTGGCCGGTGACTTGACCAACGCCGGTTTAGAAGAAGAATTCCGCTGTGTCAAAGGCATCCTCGCGCAGTTGCAGGCGCCAGTCATCTGTGCCCCAGGCGACCACGATATCACCAGCGCCCTACCACAGCTCTGGCCGGAATTCTTCCCCGATGAGCATTTCAAATACTGCGAGGTCAAAGGCTTCGCAGTTCTGGCGCTGGACACGCATACTTACTGCTTGGCTGCGAGTGAGCGCGCTTGGCTGAGTCGCCTGGCTAGGTCTGAGTGCCGCAAGCTACTAGTCAGTCACGTCCATCTACTACCCCAACCGTACTTGCGCTTCGGGGCGAAAACTTCGAGCGTCGCCAATTTTGCCGATTATGCTAAAGATTTTTCCATTTTAGGTGACTGCCTGTTGTATGCCGGTCACCAAAATGTACCTTGCCAAGTCCAAGTCAACAATCTCCGTCAGATACACCTCCCGCAAACCAGCCAATATCTTTGTTCCTGGTCTTTGGTAGAAGTATACCAGAATGGCCTTTACCATAAGAACATTCCTATCAGCAGCGAAATACTGCGGCAGCAATCGCGACTTGACGCCGAGGCCGCCAGCGCATTATATCAAGAACAGCAATGGTCCACTAGCTACCGGCAGGGAGAATCGGCAGGCGAAAGTAATTTCATTATACCCACCTAGGAATGACTCACAATAGTAACCGTTTGTCTGCCCAGTAAACACACCTCAATTCAGCTGAAGGAAATAACTATGGAGATGGAATTATGCTACAGCACTACCTTCTATGGTCCAGAAAAAGAAGGCGGGATCACCTTATTGGAAGGACTGAAAATACTGCGTGATGCCGGCATCCGCAAAATTGAATTATCTCGCAATCGGGCTATCAGCGCGACAACAGCTGAAGAAATTCAATCTTTGGGGCTAGAAGTCTGGTCTGTACACGGCACCTACGGTTGTCTGTCTGATGACCAGGCACTCTTCCGGCAGTGCATCAATAACGAGATTGCCAGGATGCGCGCAGCGGCAGCATTCGGCCCTTGCCCGTATGTCCTGCATTACCTCGACCGCTTTAATGATCCGGGCAAAGGGCAGTTGTTTCGCCAGGCCATCGAAGAGTTGGCAGCCGCTAACGAAGAATTCGGCTTAATCTTGGCCATTGAGACCGCCCCGCACAAGCCGCAAAATGAACGCTATCCGTATAGTTCGGAAATTGCGGAATTTGTGCGTTCTTGGAAAAGTGACAAGATTCAGATGACCGTGGACATCAATCACTCTAACCTCAACGAAGACCTCTTCCAAGTTATCCGCAATTGCCAGGGCCTGATTGCCAATACCCACGTATCTGACAATCACGGTTTTTGTGAAGAACACCTATCCCCCGGCGAAGGCATCATCCCCTTGAAGGCCACGATGCTGGAATTGCGCAAAAATGGCTACGCCGGGCCTTGCAATCTCGAATTGCATATACCGCCTAATGTCACAGTGGACTTCATTAAACAACTCAATGCTAAAGTGCGCCAGACCTTGGCCTGAATTTTGCTACCAAGCAAAAAAATGCTTCCTTTACAAGCTCGCGGCAGTAGATAATATGACAGACCTGACCGGAATCCTGCAAGCTGGCGTGGCAGCTCACGCCTGGCCTAGCGTGGCGGTGGCCATCGTCAAGCCGCAACAGGATAGCCAGTTTTTTTGGGCCGGCAAGCATACCTATAAGTGCCAGCGCACACTACTGCCCGAAGACTTATTCGATTTGGCTTCCCTGAGCAAGGTCCTCGTGACCACTACCCTGATCGCGCAACTATGCCAAGAAGGCTTACTGTCACTGGACACGAGCATCGGAAGCGTTTTTCCAGACTTCCTTGCCGGCAGACATCCTGCCTGGCGAAAAGCCGTAACCGTGCGCCATCTATTGGCACATTGCGCCGGTCTGGCACCAGGATACCCATTTTACCGCCTGCCACGGACAGAACGAGACTCGTTCCGGGAAATCCTCCTCCGCCAAGAACTCCTCTGCGCCCCAGGAACGACCGCCTGCTATTCTGATTTGGGGATGATGCTCTTGGGGGAAATCATAACCGAAATCCTGGGACAAGACCTCGCGGATTTGGCGAAAGAGCGGATTTTTTCGCCACTCGGCTTGAGTGAAATAGTTTATTGCCCTGCCCCGTTCCGGCGTCCAGATTGCGTGCCCACAGAATTGCGAGCCGACATCGGCGCTCCTTGGCAAGGCGTAGTGCACGATGAGAATGCCCGCTGGTTGGGCGGTATCGCTGGCCACGCCGGACTGTTTGCCAATATCATCGATTTGGCTAAATTGGTCCGGAGCTATTTTTATGGCAGCGTTCAACTGCTTGAGGATAATACCTTGAGGCTATTCAGCCGACCTGCCGGCATCGTTCCCGGCAGTTCCCGTTGTTTAGGTTGGGACAGCCCAAGTCGAGGTTCCAGCGCCGGGAATTATATTTCGCCAGGCAGTTACGGGCACACAGGCTTCACTGGCACCTGCCTCTGGATAGACCCAGAAAAAGCACTGGCAATAATTCTACTTAGCAATGCTGTCTATCCCCGGCGAGAAGACAAACAACAGGCTTACCCACATTTTCTCCGCGAAGTATACGATGCAGTTCTCTCAGAACACACGGCCGTAATATACTGAAGCCGTTGCAATCAGCGACGTTTTCAGTTGGCGAGGGGGGCAGGTTTCTCCTGCTCCCCAGAGCCCGAGCCGACAGCACTTGTGACAAAACTATTTTACTTCCAAGACGCTATTATGGGAGCCGAACTCATTGACCGCGAAATTAGGGTTCTTTTGGTCTAGCACCCATAATCCATTGACAAAAAATTTATACTGATAATCGCCGGCGGCAAGCACGCAAATCGCGACAAACTCGCCATTGCTTTTTTTGTCCAGCATTGGTTTTTTGTCTGTCGACCAGTCATTGAAATTGCCCGCCAAGAAGACTTCTTGGCCAGCTTTACCCAAATACACAAATTTTATTCGCCTCTTGGCATTGAGTTTTTGTGAACGAGCCATAATTGTTGCTCCTTAGTTACGTTTTTTTAGCTTATAACAA
>CAZUCG010000080.1:0-9003 GCA_964619145.1 uncultured Lentisphaeraceae bacterium
AATTTGCCATTAAAGGAGATATTTACTAAATTTCGGCAGCCATAAAAAGCTTTGGCGGACAATTCCAGCAAAGTCGAGGGAAGCGTCACCGACTGGATGTGCTGGCCCTTAAAAACCCAATCAGCTATCTTATGCACGGGTTTGCCGCCTAGGGTGGGCGGTACAACTACGAGGCTGCTGTTGCCTTCATAGCCCTCAATGGCTACTCCTCCGCGATATGGGACCGTTAAGAATTCGTTCTCTCCTGCGGCGAATACCGCTCCGATGACAACGCAAATGGCTACAAAAGTGATAATAGAAATACGCATTTATTTCTCCCAGCCTAAGGTTGACTTGACATTCCAAGTGGCGTAAAACGGTCTTCGTTTTCTATTACGGCACGACTACTGGCGGGATGGTTTCTTCCTCTTTGATTCGCCAGGAGCGAGCCCATTCGCGCCAGCTGTCTTTTTTTAGCTTAATGTCGTCAATATCAGCTTGGTATTTATCTCTGAGGTCTTCATAATAAGGTTTTTTCTCGTCAACGATATCGTCATATTGATTGCGAAAGGATTCGATTGCTGATTTCAAATGCGACTTGGCGCGTTTGCCGCGGCTCGATTTTTTCTGGCCATCGGCGCTGGGTTTGATTGACTCGTCGTCGCCCGGGTTAGAGTCGCCAAGATTTTCTTCCGCATACTCGCTGCCGAGACTCACGTAGTCGCCAAATAGACTGACCAGATTGTCTTGCACAAAATCATCCTTGATGGCTTTGTAGTCGTTGATATAGGCTTGGATATTACTGATTTCAACATTGGCATCGGCACGGGCTTCAGTCAGGTCGATATTATTAAACCATTCATCCAGATCGGTGAAGATATTTTTACCATCAGTTACCATCTTGGCTGTATCGACTTCGTCAATTAAATCGTGTACTCGATCTTTGCCCTCTAAGACATCGGCTTGGAGGTCCTCATTGAGGACTGTTTGGTCAAGGAGCCATCTGTCAGCTTCGTCCAACCACTCGTCTTTCCAGTCTAGGAGATCCTCTTCACCTGATAAATACTCATTGTGGATAATCTCGCTGGCCGCATCACTGACAATTTTCCCTGCGTTGCTTTGACCGCATTTAGCTGGACAGGCAGTCTCAGAAACATCGACCGCGAAAACTCTGAGACCAGTCAGCAAAACCAGAAAAACAACTAGCGTACGCATAATTGGACCTCCTAAACAAATGGCGTTTATGTGACTAATCGCACCGATACAAAATGTAAACTTTGAAAAATATAATCGCGCTCTAAAAAATGTCAAGAGTTTTGTTTGCAAAAAATTAAGTGCTAATTTGAGCCGTGTTACGAGAGAACAGAAACTGCCTCGCTACAGCTGTTGCAGAGTGACCTCACGCTGCTTTCAGCGCAATGCCAAGAGACATTTCAGGAGAATAAAGCCGTCTCGCTACAACTGTTGACGATAGCCGAGAGTCGGAATCGGCGTTTGTTTTTATCTTTAGAACACGAAAAAACACATTATTGAGATGCAAAATCCTAAAACGCGTTTAAGTTTATTCCGCGTTAGTGATTCTTAGTGCAGAGGATATTCTGAAAGGTCGAATTATGTTCAAAGCAGGTTTTGCGGAAACAAATATCACTCCGGAACAATTTCCAGTGACTACCTATATGGGACAAGTCGAGGCCGCGCTGGACCCGCTGTTTGCCCAATGTGGGTATTTTTCCGATGGTGCCACTGAGGTGCTGCTATTCTCGGTGAATGTTGTGATGTTGGAATTCCCGCTTGTGGACAAGATCCGAGCCGCCATCTCGGCCTGTAGCGGCGTTCCAGTTGACAATATTATGCTGTCGGCGACGCACAATCACGCTTGCCCAGCGGTCATTGCCAGGCCGCATTACCCTCGCGAAGAAGGATATTTGCTTTTTCTGTGCGAGCGTCTGACCGAGTGTGCAGCCAAGGCGCGGGAAAATGCTGCTGCCGTGGTGCTAGCTCTAGGTCGCGGGTACGAGAAACGCATTAATTTTAATCGCCGCTTTGTCAAGCGCGACGGCACTGTGGTGTCGCAACCGCGTTCAAACAAAGAATTACTCTGCAACGAAGGAGTCGTTGATCCTGAGGTAGGCGTCTGCCGAATTACTGACCCGACTGGAAATATCCGCGCGATTATAGTCAATTTCGCTTGTCACGCTGTGCATTTGATGGGGCAACTCTCTGGCGGCTACCCCGGCGTCTTGCGCAAGGTGCTCAAACAAAAATACGGCTCTGATTGCAGCGTGCTATTTCTGAATGGCCCGTGTGGCAATATCATCCATCGTAACTTCGAGAATGCCGGCAGCAGCGACAATAAGGATTTCAGCGGCGAGTGCCTGGCCGAAGACGTGGTCGGCGTCTTGGCGTCCGCAATGGTTACCGTTTCGCCACGGTTGACTGTACGCAATACCCGACTGCGGGGCTTTTATCGGCCCCTTGCTGAACTCCGCGAGAATATCGGCAATATGGAGCAGCTCAATGTCCTGCCAAGCGTGCTCAAAATTGGCTGGTATGACTGGAGCCTGCAGGAACTCGAGAAGATGCATTCCACTGCCGATGGAGAGGATTTTACCGTGCAAACATTTCTTTTCGGGGAAGATTTTTCCATCACCGCAGTGCCTTGCGAATATTTTTCCCAGTACGCTTTGCGGATTAAAGAAAGACACCCCCGAGAATATGTGTTCTTGGCTGCACCGGCGAATGGCTGGCTAGGATACGTGCCATTCTCAGGATGCTTCGAGCGCAAGGGCGGACACGAGACCACTACTGCCTATTGGAGCAAGATGGCTTATGATACCGGCGATAAAATCGAGGCCGCGGTGCTACAGAATCTCGCCAAAAGATAATCAGCTCTCGACAATTATCCTGTTAAGCCGCGGCGTACGCTTGTTCAGGCGATGAAGTTGGTGGCTTGCAACGGCTCGGCGGGCGGTAGAGGCAAGCCGGCCTGGGCCTTGCATTTCAGCAAATAAGCCATATTTTTCCCTAGCGTCCGCATCGTTTGCAGGCCCTCTAAATCCTGGCGGACTTCGTCTGGGTTGGAACCGTGGGTGGAATTCCAGTACTGGCTAGCCACGACCGGCATTTGCAAAATCGTAAAATATTTATTCAGTCGGTCGAAGGTCGCGCTGGCTCCGCCCCGTCGGCAGTTCACCACACAGGCGCTGGGCTTATGCAGCAGATGCTGTCCGGCAGAAAAGAAGAGCCGATCCAGGATAGCGCAGAGGCTACCGGCAGGCCCGGCGTAATAGACTGGCGAGCCGATGATGATGCCGTCGTTGGCCTTGATTCTCTTCACCAACTCGAGATAGAGCTTGTCGCGAAATACACAGCCGCCCGCTCGTGCGGCCTTGCAGCCAAAGCAGGCCGTGCAGCCTTGGACTGGCTGGTTGCCAATCCAGAAGATTTCCGTCTCAATGCCGTTGTCCTGTAATGTTCCTGCGACTTCGCTGAGCGCGGTGAAGACGCAGCCATCCTGGTGCGGACTGCCGTTGATTAAAAGTACTTTCATTCTTGCCTCCCAATGTATGTGCTTGATGTGCAAATTGCTCGCACTTGGAGCTGACTGCGGTTTGCCGGGGACTCCCTTAAAATATATCCATTGTGGGCGATTTTCAAATGCCTAGCGGAATATGCTTCGCATTGTCAAAGACACTCACCGCAGCGCGCCTGTAGGATGGTTCGTGCTACGTAAGTTTTTGCGTTGGGCGAGGCCGAAGCAGATCAGCAGTACTGCGAGCGTGACGATCCACGAAATCGGGTAAGAGAGGTAAACTGTGGCGATAGTATGATATTTTTCCTGCTGAAAGACCGTGGCCAGCCACAGCAACCGCAAGCCGCAGGCACCAAACAGCGCCACTAGCATTGGCGTCACTGAATAACCGATGCCGCGCAAGGCGCCGGTAGCCACGTCCATCATCCCGCATAAAAAATATGGCCGGCAGATATATTTCATCCTGATCATCCCGGCGGCAATCACCTCCGGGCTGGAAGAGTAGATGCCCAGTAATTTTCGGCTACCCAGCCACATCGCATTGCCCATACACAAGCCGATAACAATCACACATACTTCTGCCAGCAGGAAAGTCGAGTTTATCCGTTTGTAATTTTTGGCGCCGAAATTCTGGCTACTGAATGATATGGTAGTTTGATAAAAAGCGACCATCGACAGGTAGATAAAGCCCTCGAGATTGGCGGCGGCTGAATTGCCGGCGATCACAGTCTCTCCAAATGTATTGACGGAAGACTGAATCACGACATTGGAGACCGCAAAAATGACCCCCTGGAAACCGGCCGGCAGGCCGATCCACAAAATCTGGCGAAAACTCTCCCGGTCAAACTGCAGTTTGCGCAGTACCAGCTGAATCGAGCCGCGTTCCTGCATTAAGCAGCGCAGCACCAACAGCGCGGCAATGACTTGTGAGATGACTGTAGCCAGCCCGACACCCGCGACCCCCAAATTGAAAACTATCACCAGAATTAAATTCAAAACGACATTCACGATGCCAGCAATCAACAGGTAGTAAAACGGCCGTTTAGTGTCGCCCACGGCTCGCAGCAGCGCGGCGCCGTAGTTGTAGATCATATTGGCCGTGGTGCCGAGAAAATAAATACGCAGATAAAGCACTGCCAATTCTAAGACTTCACCTGGCGTCTGCATCCAGATCAGCACCTGCCTGGCACCGAAGACACCGATGATGGTCAAGAAAAAACCGCTGCACAGGCTCAATGACATCGCGGTATGCACTGCCTTGCTGACAGCATCGTCCTGCTGGGCACCCCAGTGTCTCCCAGCTAGTACATTCGCGCCTACTGATAAGCCCAGAAAAATGCTGACTAGAAGATGAATCAGGGAGCTGGTCGAACCAACCGCCGCCAAAGAATTGTCACCAGCAAATTTCCCGACCACGATGATGTCAGCCGCATTGAAGAATAGCTGCAAAATACCCGAAAGTACTAACGGAACCGCAAACAGCATCATTTTCTTGAAAATGGGGCCGTTGCACATATCAATAGTATAACGGTTCGTTTGCTGGCAGAGAAGGGCAGTTTTCACAGAATAATCCGCTGAATCGTGGTAGGAAGACTGAGGCAAAAAATATAACATATAGCGGCAAAACCTAAATGGTAGCCGGACATAAAAACAAAGACTTCGGACTTGATATATCATATTATTGCAATATAGTAATAAACTGATATTATTCGGATTTTGTGTTTGGGCCGTTGTCTTTAAATTCAGCGGCCTCGGGAATCAATTTTTGGAGTTAGGTTATGAAGGTAATTATTGTCGGCGCCGTCGCCGCCGGCGCAGGTGCTGCCGCGCGCTTGCGTCGTCTTGATGAGTGTGCGGAGATCATTCTGCTTGAGCGTGGTCAGTACATCTCGTTTGCCAATTGTGGTTTGCCCTATCACATTGGTGGTATTATTGAAGATCGCGACGATTTATTAGTAATGCCGGTGCAGACCTTTAAGAGTTGGTTCAACGTTGATGTTCGTATTGGGAATGAGGCAGTTTCTTTACAGCCTGCCCAAAAGGAACTGGTCATTCGCAGAAGTGACGGTACTACCTACACTGAAAGCTATGATAAGTTGTTATTGGCGACTGGTTCTTCGCCCTTGAAACTCGATATCCCCGGCTTTGATGATGAGCGGGTGCTGCCGTTATGGACGATACCCGATATGGATAAAATCAATCAGTGTATCGCCATTGGGGCCCGCAAGGCGGTTGTGGTAGGCGGCGGCTTTATTGGCTTGGAGGCGGCTGAGAATTTACGAGAGCGCGGTCTAGAGGTCACTCTTGTGCAGCACTCCGGGCACGTCCTCTCGACACTTGATACTGAAATGGCCACGCCCCTGCATCTAGAATTAGCCGAGTTGGGTATCGACTTGAAGTTGAATGCTGAATTGACGCATTTTCGCCGGGCTGGCGATCAGTTGCTAGCGGTGCTACAGGATGGTACGGAATTGCCAGCTGATGTGTGTGTGCTGAGCGTCGGGGTCAAACCGAATTCCGAATTGGCGGTCGCGGCTGGTCTGGCTGTCGGCAAGCGTGGCCACATTGTGGTCAATGAGTTTATGCAGACTAGCGACCCGGATGTTTATGCCGCCGGCGATGCAGTCGAAGTCTTAGACCCGTTGACTGGCTGCCAGACGGCTATCCCCTTGGCTGGCCCAGCGAACAAACAGGGGCGCATCGTGGCAGACAATATGGTTGGTCGCAGCTCGGTTTATCGTGGCACGTATGGCACTTCAGTAATCAAAGTCGGCAAGTTGACTGCCGCCACGGTGGGTTTGAAGGAATTATATCTGAAAAACCAGGGTTTGGAGTATCATAAAATCTACACTCATCCCGGCTCTAACGCCGGCTATTATCCCAGCGCGTCGCAGATGCATTGCAAGTTATTATTTGCTCCTGACGGGAAAATCTACGGTGCTCAGATAGTCGGTTTGTTTGGTGTTGACAAACGTATCGACACTATTGCCACGGCGATGGGCTGCGGTAAGACGGCCCCAGAACTTGCCGAGCTGGAACTCGCTTACGCACCGCCGTTCAGCTCAGCAAAAGACCCCGTGAATTTTCTTGGGATGATCGCCCAGGACGTATTGGATGGCCTGACTAGTCCAGCTTATGTAGATGACCTCTTGGGCGAGGTGCAAATCATTGATGTCCGGACGTTGTCTGAAAATAAATGCGCTGTTATACCGGGTGCCATCAATATCCCACTCGGGCAGTTGCGCCAGCGCCTGCCAGAACTAGACCGCGAACGAGAGATCGTGACTTGCTGTCAAGTGGGCTTACGCGGGTACTTGGCAGAGCGGATTTTGCGGCAAAATGGTTTCCGAGTCAAGAATTTGTCGGGCGGGTATCAAACTTACAATATGGTCATTGCTCAGAATCCTGACAACCCCTGTGGTTGCCTGGGACTAAAACAATAGTAGGAGGTGGGTATTTATGCAGCAACCGACGGGCATAATGCGCATTGTGAAGCTGTTTCTGGCCGGGCCATTGTCCGGCATCGTTATCGCTGCCGGGATGATTGCCGGGGTGGTCGCCTTGCTGGCTACTCCGCGCGAAGAGGACCCGCAGATTATCGTGCCGATGGCTGATGTCGAAGTGGCCTTCCCTGGCCATTCTCCTGGAGAGACAGAACAGCTAGTGACCAGGCCGTTGGAACGGCTACTGTGGCAGCTCGATGGCGTGGAACACGTCTATTCGGTTAGTCGGCGCGACGGCGCGCTGGTGACCGTGCGCTTCCACGTCGGCGAGGATCGCATTCGCGCAATGGTGCGCTTACGCGACAAAATTGAGGAGAACCTCAATATCGTCCCTTCTGGAGTTACTGGTTGGCGAGTTATCCCGGTAAGCATCAACGATGTGCCGATAGTTACCCTGACGCTGTCGGGGAAAAATTACGACTCCATTGAGCTGCGCCGGATTGCGGAAGAACTCGCGGCTCATCTTGATGCCACCCCGCATATCTCGCGCTCGGACATCATCGGTGGTTGTAAGCGTATTTTACGGGTTGAGCCGGTCATTGAGAACTTGCGGGCGCAGCAGATCAGCTTGCCGGAGATCGCCACTGCGATTCAGCGGGCCAATGTCACTGCTAGTATCGGTAATAGTATTGTGGACGGTCGGGAGTATCTGATGATGACCGCGCCGGTGCCGGTGACAGCTGAGGAATTGGGTAATGTCGTTATTCGAGCCAAAGACAGTCGGCATATCCGGGTCGCTGATGTGGCGCGGGTCACTGATGGTGCCGAAACTCCCTCTTATTATGTCCGCCACAATGGCGAGCCGGCGGTCACGGTCGCATTCAGCAAGAAAGCCGGGGTCAATGCCGTCTCATTGTCCGAGAAGATTATTGCCGATGCTGATACCGCCCACGGTAACATCATCCCCCAGGATGTGACCTTGACGGTGAGCCGCAATCAGGGCGAATCCGCTAACACCCGAGTCAACGGCTTGATCGAAGGGATGTTCTTTGCCGTCGTGACGGTGATTTTGTTGATTGCGCTTACTATGGGCTGGAAAGAGAGCCTGGTGGTTGGCGTTTCGGTGCCGGTAAGTTTCGCTCTGGCGCTGATGACTAACTACCTTTTTGGCTATACCTTGAATCGAGTGACCTTGTTTGCCTTAATCTTAAGCCTGGGCTTGGTGGTCGATGACCCGATTACCAACGTCGATAATATCCAGCGGCATATCCGGATGGGTAAGAAAAAACCCTTTGAGGCTACTCTGGATGCGGTGCAAGAAGTGCTGCCACCGGTCATTATGTCCACTATTGCCATCATAATTTCGTTTACGCCGATGTTCTTCATCACCGGCATGATGGGGCCATATATGGGACCAATGGCTATCAATGTGCCGCTGACGGTCTCTTTCTCTACCATCTGCGCCTTGACTTTCGTGCCTTTTCTGGCCTTGAAACTGCTAAAGAACAAAAGCGGCGAACTGAAAGTCGGAGAATCGGCCGGGGCTGCACCCTGGATTAAAAAATTCTATGCGGCGATGATTGGTCCGTTTTTAAAGCGTCGCAATGCCTGGCTGTTGATTGTGCTGGTGCTGTTTTTGCTGTGCAGTTCGGCGCTGTTGATGCTGTTTAAGGTACCGTTGAAAATGCTTCCCTTTGACAACCGCGATGAATTGCAGCTGCTGGTAAAATTGCCGCCTGGCTCCACGGTCGAGAATACTGCTGAGTTGATCCTTGAATTGGAAGATTATCTGACCAAACAGAATGAAGTATTGCACTATCAGAGCTACATTGGCATCCCCAGTCCGATTGACTTCAATGGTTTGGTTCGGCATTACAATCTGCGCACTTCCTCGAACCACGGCGATATCCGCGTCAATTTAGTCCCCAAGGCCAAGCGCGAGATATCCTCGCATGACTTCGCCTTACGCATCCGCGATGCGGTGACCGCATTGGCCGAACGGCATCAAGCGGTGTTGAATATCGTCGAAGTGCCGCCAGGACCGCCAGT
>CAZUCG010000081.1:0-9002 GCA_964619145.1 uncultured Lentisphaeraceae bacterium
GAGAGAGGCGATGCCACTATTGGCGCGCGAGGCGTGAGGGGCGATGCCAGCACCTGGAAGAGAATACGAACCCGATATTGGCGCGAGAGAGAGAGAGGCGATGCCCCCTTAGTTACCGGCCTGGTGGGTGTCGGTCAACCGAGAGCATAGAGACGCGAAACAGACCACTAGAACAGTCAACTAGGACGAAGGCTAGCGGCCATCCTACTGCTTAAAACTATCCGGCCTTGCCAGTTCGCGGGCATCCCAAATCGAGCGATTAATTTTTTCAGCCCAGCATCGGCTTATTGGGCGAAGCGGCTTAGCGAGTGCAGTCGCCATCGATTGGCGCTCTAGCGGGCCGTTTATGGCCTTACCTGTCCGGTCCTACGGGCTCTTACTCTCTATTTTCTGGAGCAATCCTGGTAGGAGGTCATAGGCCTCGCGGGGTGTAAATTCGAATAAAATAAATCCTGGTGTGCCGGCGTTACGGCAGCATTGGATTTGTCGGGCGAGTTCATCTTTGCTCAGTCGTTCACTGCTGACGCCGATGCCGGGGAGCAAGGCATTGGGGCGGCCCAACTGCTGGGTCTGCCGGGCCAGATCGCCAGCGAACAAGCTGGCGGTAGCGCGGTAATTCATTGGGCAGACGAAGTCGAGCAATGCTTGTTTTTGCCAATTCACCCAGTCTTGTCCCACGCTATCTCTGGCACTCTGCCAATCCGGGTAAACGGCAGCGGAAAGCAGTATCCCGGGCCGGGCAGCCCGGGCGGATTGGCAAATTTCCTGCACCAGTGAGCTGATCTGCTGGCAGCGGAATGCCTGCCATTGCCGATATGCCGGATTACCCGGCCGGACCGCGTCGGGGAAATTGGGCAGCCGCCGGCCGAGGATTTTTTCGAAAGCCTGCTGGCAGCTAGCGCAAAAGCAGGCCTGGCTGCCGGGGAAGCGGATCAGGTCCAGATGCAGCCCCGCGACGGGGTATTTTTGGCAGACCTGGGTGGCGATAGCAATCAACAATTGGCGATTATAAGGCTGGGTCGGGCAAAGCCAGGGTAACTGGGTGCCATCATCTTTCTTTTGCAACAAGCCGCGCTCCGCGAACCACTGCCGTTTTGCCGGCGGTAGGTCACTCACACCCAGACAACTGAACCAGAGATGCACTGCGAGACTATTGTCCCTGCCCGCGGCCAGGCAGTCCGGCAAGTGTTGCTGCAGGACCTGCTCGTCGGGCCAGGCAGTCAGCAGATTGGGAAAAATTGCCCCGAAGCCGGCGTCGGCCAGCGTTCGCGCGGTCTGGGCCCAGGTCTGGCCCGGCAGGCCAGTCGTGCGCCGGCACCATACTGCCCGGAATTCATTTTGTCGGGCTGGGGCTTTGGGGATGTCGGCGTCGTGGAGTAAATTCAGGCAGCCGACCGCGGCCTCGCGGCTAAGGTGGAAATTCTGCTGGCGGTAGGCATTCTCGGCCTGCGCGAGCGCCTCGCCTGCCGGGCGTTGTTCCCGGCTGTGGTTATGATAAGCGAATTTAGCCCGATTCAGGGTGGCGGCGGCGGCGGCTTTAGCCAATCCGGGCAGGAAGCGCTCCATCTGAGCTAGTAAGGTACAGAAGCCGCCTTCGCTATCCTGATTGAGGAAGACGTGGGTGAGCCAAAAGCCGCTCGGTGCCTCCAGCATTGCCGGCCAGCCGGTATTTTTGCCAGCGGCATCGAGCCACCAGGCGGTGGTTTGTAGCCGGCCGGTATTTTTTACTGCCATAAAGGCCCCAGATTGCTGTCGGAAGGCCTTAGCCTGGGGCAAGAGTCGTTTTTCTGGTTGGATGCCCGCCAGCGGCTGGGCTAGCGACAAGCTCTTGCAGAATTTCCCTGCGGGCAGGCCCATAGACGCCGCCAGCACTGGTGAATGCGAATAGAATAGCCCGACCTTGCCACCATTCTTCAAATAAGCCAGCACGGCATTATTCAGGCTAGGCGAAGACGCCGCCGGATAAGGCAGCAACAGCATCTGATACGGATACAGCACTCGTGGGGCGCAATCGGCTTCTTCCAGAACAGCCGGGTAGAGTCCGCCCTGGAACAGACAATCGCCCAGATACCGGGCATAAGAGTACGATTCCCGCTGTTGGTCAGTATTGCCGCCGCTGCGCAGTAGCGCCAGATTGATATTAGGTGGCAATAATTCCAACTCGGCAATCTGCCATAACAACACACCCGGGCTACCGCGCCAGGCCGCCAAGCGCAGCTTCCGGCATTGTTGCCAAGAGCCACTGGCACCCTCAGGCAAGAAGCTGCTTTTGGGGACTATAATCTCCTCCCAACTGCCATTTTTGCCAGGTGCGAAGGGTGCGGCATACCAGTTATTTTCTACTTGGATATAGAGATTAAACTGGCTAGCCAGCGAGGCATTTACGCAGCGGAAGCGCAGCCGCACAGCGGCCATTTGCGACAAATCCTGGGGCAGAGAGAAATCCCAGCAAGCTCTGCCACTGCCTTCAGCCGAAAACACCGCCCGCATTTCCAAGCCTGGTTTAGCGCCGCCAAAACTTCTACTCTGGGGCAGATTAGCGGCGCCGCTTTGCACGCAGGTCGCGGCCGCCCGTCGCAGATCGATATTCTGTCCCAGCAGGGTACCGGAAAGGAGGCTCAGGATTATAAAAACGCTAATCTGCATTATTTTTCCGTTTGTCCTTATTCAGACCAAGATTGATACTTCATTACGCTGCTGTAGATTCTGGCTAGCCTTGAACATCAGCTTCGGGCTGCTCAAGGGATTTCCTGGGCGCACTCGTGCCCTTAAACAGAATCCAGGCACAGGCCAAGATTCCGCTACCGCCGATAGCGCCGGCGACTGGCCAGAGCAGCGGTTTATTCCAGGCCTGGACGCATTTTTGTCGTTCTCGCACCTCTACTGAGCGATATTGCAGCGTATTGTAGCTCATATCGTGGGGCTGATAATTCTTCAGCCAGGAATGATTAAGGATTACCGAGGACGGATGGAATCCCCAGCAACACGGTGCGTCCTCTTGCAGGATGGCGTTAGCGCGCTGGATGAGCTGCAATCGTTCGGGGCCATTAGGCATAGTCTCGAGTTGTTTGAACAGCTGATCATAGGCAGGGGAATCATAGTTGACGTAGTTCGCACCACGCATATTGCTGCGGACCACGCCATTGGCGCTGTAAAACAAAAACAGGAAATTCTCCGGATCGGGGTAATCCGCGACCCAGCCCTTATTAAAAATCAGCTGCCAATTACCGGTCATCAGTTTCTCGCGCCAGCGATTCAAATCCGAGGGCCGTTCTTCCAGCATAATGCCCAGCAAGGCCAGCTTCCCCTTCAGCCACTGGAATTGTGCTTTAAATCCGGACATCCCGGCTGAGGCGTGGTCGAGGTACAGTGTCAGCGGCCGGCCATCGGCGGCGATACCATTTGGGAACCCGGATTTGGTCATCAGCTCCTTGGCTTTAGTCAAGGGCAGCGGCTTGGTTCGACCAGTCTGGAGGTCAGGCTGACTCACTAGCGGGTTATTGTCTGCCGCGCCAAAGATTCCCGGTGGGATGATGCAATGCGCGGGCACGCCTTGGCCATTACGGAAGATATCGATAAATTCCTGATAATCGAGCACTATGGCTATAGCTCTCCGCAGGGCTTTTTTATCTTCGCTAAGCCCACCGACGGTTTGGTCGAGCATATTGAACCCAGAATAGTACGAAATCGGCATTACGCTGCTGCGCAGGGCGATGCCCTTCTCCTGCATTTCGGCTGAGAGATTCAAGTCTCCGGTAGCAGAGAAGTTGGTAGCTACTTCCAGCATATCGGCGGGGACGCCGCTGGTATCGTAATAGCCCTGGTTGAATTTAATCCAATTCGGGATGCCTTCGCGCTCGTGGTAGAACACCACTCGTTCCAAGGCCGGTTGTTC
The DNA here is from genome assembly GCA_964619145.1 of uncultured Lentisphaeraceae bacterium. Taxonomy (GTDB): domain Bacteria; phylum Verrucomicrobiota; class Lentisphaeria; order Oligosphaerales; family Oligosphaeraceae; genus JAAZIZ01. The sequence continues at coordinate 3,896 of CAZUCG010000081.1, forward strand.
AGAGCCGCACACTGCCGCCAGCTGGGCTCGGCGATAATACGGATTGCGCTGCAGGATAATTTGTCGGCTGAGGTTTACTTCTTGCAGCAGGAAAGGGCCGCTGCCTACGGCCCAGTTCTTGAAATTGAAGCCGGCCTGGGCGTTGCGCTGGTCGTGGTAGAAGGCCAATGCCTCCCAGGGGATCGGCGCAAAAAAATGCATTGCCAGCCAGTACACTGCCTGCGGGTACTTACGGGATAAAATCAGCTTGAAGCTATATTCGGAAACGATCTGCAGGCCGGCCAACGGTAGCGCGCGGTAGTCCGGCAGAAGGCTCTGTTGCTGCTGCGGCTGGCTGGCGTTGCGCGTTTGCTCATCGTGGCGCTGCAAAACCTGGCGGATTGCCGTCGAGCATTCTTCCATTCCGAGTATAAATGAACTCACGTTGGCGAAAATTGGTGCTGCCAGTCTAGGGTCACAGAGTCGGGTCAAGGCGACCTTAAAATCCTCTGCCTGCAGTTTACGGGTCGCGAGTTCTGGGTAATCCTGCGGCGATTGCGCCTTATCTGGTGGCTGTTCGGTGCCTTCGCCCCAATAGCGTGGGCGCCCGTCGGGCTGTTGGGCAAAACAGGGGTGGGGCTGGTAGCGCACGTCGGGCAAGAGGGTCAGGAGATATTCTACGCGGCTGACTGACTCGGCTGGCGGATCGCCAGGCAGCAGCGTGCCGTCCGCAGCAAAATACTGCGGTTCGGGCATTGCGGTTAGCAGCCGGGGGAGCAATCGATATGGCCGGGCGAGGTAGTCGTAATCAAGCGGCGCTTCCACCACGTTATCCAGGATGGCACTCTCGTGGACGTAATATGAGGTGGCCGGGTCGAGGCTTTTGATGGGGCTGGAGTAACTGGCAAAAGAGGTGTTGCTGGCGACCCAGCCGGCTGGCCAGGGGTCGTTGCCGCAAAAAAACCATAAGCCGGCCCAAAACAGCAGGACTGCTAATAGGATAATGCTGACTGAATAAATCTTTTTCTTCGTCACCTCGAGCATCTTTTTTGCCTAATTATCGCCCTTGAGGGTAGCTAAATCACGAGACCTTGGATCGAGGCCAGCCGAAAAGCAAACAATTTTAATTGCTGAATACAGGTAATACTTGGCTGGCTGTATGGACATTGTGGACATTGTGGAGGTGGTGGACGGGATGGAGAAGGTACTACTTGGCTCCGGCTATTTTTTCAAGGCGATGGAGGTCTTCAGTCCGGTCAGGACCTCGACGGCGTCGACACTCCAGCCCTCGGCCGGTGCATTAAGTGGCAGGGCCAGCTCCAGCACTCCGCGGTTTCCTTCGGCGAAGAGCAATTGCGAATAGGCCGGGCTGACTTCGCCTTTAGGGTCGCGCAGTTCCAAGCGGAACAAATGGTCGGCCCACTCCTGGGTCTGCGCTTGCAGGAGAAATTCCAGCTGATAGCGGCGGTCTTGGCCAGCGACTTTGGCGGTCAGTTGTTCGGGTTTATACGGCAAGAGCACGAAAGCGCTCTGGGTATCTGGCGCGAAGAGGTGCTTGAACTCCTTCCCATAGCCAACATACTGGCTGGTCAGCAAGTCATAGATATGCCAATTATCTTGCAACAAGACGGTATGCTCCAGAGCTTTGGGGTCCATATTCACAGTCTGGTCGGTATTGCGCAGTAGGCCCAAAATGTAGGCGCTTTTTTGCTGGCGCAACAGTAGGGTGGTCGCCGGCAGGTCGGGCGCCTTAGCCACTGGCTCGATGGCGGCCCGGCGGCAGAGTGCGGCAAAGAGGTCATTGCAGAGCTGCATATTGCTGGCATTGTTACGAGCGTAGCGCATTTCCTGCCAATTGCCCAAAGTCACTGCTGCCGAAGCACCCAAGTAGATGGCCAGCCCTTGGCCGTATTCGTTGACGAATACTGCGGGTTGGCTCTTGCCCTCGAACTGCACCTCTGCCAAGCTCTTGGCAGTAGTAGCCGTCAGGCCCATTTCCACGTTCTTCACCGAGAGATTTAGTCCAGCCAGGGTCAAGCCACTGACGCTATTGCCATTGCCATTCAGCAGGCCGTTTACTGCCTGCAGCTCACCGCCGTTCGCCAAACCGAAGACTTCCTGCAGGGCGGGTACTGCCCGGGGTTTGCCGTGCTGATCATAAGCCGCACACTGCAGATCAGCTACCAGGATACCGCCCTGGCGGACGAATTTCTGCACGGCTGCGACTTCCCGGTCGGACATTGCTGAAGCGGTCGGCAGGAACAGTATTTTATACTTATCCAGGATATCGCTAGTCTCGAGTTGTCCGTAGGCCAGGTAGTCATAATTCAGTCCGGCGTCTTCGACCAGGACTTTATAGCCATTGATGGTACTGCGCTGCACGCCGGTCAGATTCAGCAGCCAATCGACTTTGATAGACGCGGGTGAATACAGGAAAGCGATAGGATAGGCATACCAATCCGAGCGCATAATCGCCTCGGCCGGGCCATTGCGATAGATATCCAAGGCCCTGATTAAATCCTCGCCTCGGGGCGAGAAGCGGAAATCAGGCGTGAGATTAAAGTTGCCATAGATATTCAAGCCAGTTGCGCCGCGCAGCAGGAAATTCAAGATGCGCATTTTTTCCTTCAGATATGGGTTATCATAGCCCAGCCAGGGCATATTGAGCAATTTATGGGGGGAAAAACAGCGATGCTGGATTGTCTGTTCGCCAGTGTAGCTGGCCAGTCCCTTCAAATGCGGCATCAGGCGGTAGAAATCCCAAGCATTGACGGGATTGGTCTCTGAGGTCCCGGAGAGCGAATAAGCCAACTCGGGGTCGGTCTGGTAGATACTGCCGACGAGCCGACGATGCGCGTCAGCGCGATTCCAGTCATTGAAGGTACGGTGGTCAACCCAGGCGGCAAACGATGCCTGGCCGCGGACTTCTGGCGCGGTCAGGGCGACCACTTCGTCCCAAGACTTAAAATCGCTACCCCAACTGCTGTTCAGGGCTGCCAAGTCGTCGTATTCTTGTTGCAACCAGCGGCGGAACTCTTTTTGGCAGTGTTCTGAGAAACAGCCGTCCCATTCTGAGAGCATATTAGCTTCGTCTGGGCCGGCGACAGTCAGGACGCCATAAGGCCAGGTCACTCCCAGCTGCCCGCCCTCACTTTCCAGCCTGGCCCGGAACTCTGGGTCGCTCAGGCAGGGTTTGCGAATCAGCTCGAATTTGCTTTGGGGCTTGACATTGACATCGTAGGGTCGTTTGCCGCCCACACTAACGCTGTTATTAGCGCTTAAGTAAAGGATATTGTTATTTCGGAACGCTTCTTCTGCGGCGACGGTATCGCGTGAGGAGCCAGAGCCGCTGGTACAGGTAATGCCGAAGCGTTTCAGTCGTTCCAGGTACGCATCGAGCAAGAACAGTTGTCCTTTGCCACTGATGCCAGGCCAGCCTTGGGCGACATTGAACAGGCGTCTATCTGGTGCCTGATAGAGTGCGACTCGTTTACGGATGCGGTCGAGGACACTTTCCTGGGCCAGCAATTCGACTTCCAGCCAGCAGACTGGTGTGAGGCAGTCGGCCAGCGGCAAGGTAAAATCAGGGCCCGTGGCTTGGGCGAAGGCATTGCCGTAATTATCAAGCAGCTGGAGGCGGACCTCACCCGCGCCCTGCCAAGTCACTCTGCCGGTCAGGTTCTCGTTCTTATGGTAAATACGCTCTTCGAAGTTGACTTCTTGGATACTCCCAGCCACGGGGTTATCGAAAGTCGCGCTGCCCCACCACTCGCTGCCGTTACTGCTTTTGACCCGGACATCGGTAAAATGCAAACCCTGTAGCACGGGCAGCGGGAAGGTGCAGGTAATCTGATTGGCACCGGCCTGCAGTGACCAGGCCAGGGTCTGCGTCCCCAGAGGGTGGGAAAACTTATCCCGGATGGTGACTTCGAGCTGGACGTCCTGGGCTGTCTCGGCCTGTAACGCGATTTCGCATTTTCCCGGTGCCGCAGTCAGCTGGGCAGAAATGACATTGCTTTTCTTGTTGGCGGCGGCGTAGATTAAGCGGCCCAGCAGCGCCATCTGGTATTCGTAATATTTGTACTCTAAATTCGGTGGGTCGTAAGTCATCAACGGCAAGAAAAAAGAACTCTCTAGAGGGTCCTTGCCGCCTCGAGGATTCGGCTTGCTGACGATATACGACAGCGCATAGACTTGGCCTTGACCATAATTGAAGGCGCTGAGTAAGGGAAAATTATCGATAGTCGCCAACACCTTGCCGGTGGTATCGTAGCACCTGGCGCGAGTAGCTGGCAAGGCGTCAAGGGGTAAGCCAGACAGCAGCGGCTCGTCGGCAGATGCCTGCCACTGACCTTGGCAGAATTGTTTTTTGCTGTTCAGGGTCAAGTGCGACTGCAGCGCCTCTGGCAGGTTGTCTGGCGCGCACAAGATAAGGCCTGTGCCCTGCTCTACTTGCGCGAGCAATTTCTCGGCCAGGCTCTTACTGAACAAATCCCAGACATCATTGGAGACCAAGATAACCTCGAATTTAGTGTCCAGGACCTTGTCCAAGACGTTCAGGCAAGTATTGATATTCAGGGACATCACGTGGCCACTGAGTCGCCACAGGCCGGCGATATAATTGGTAGTCAATTCGAGGTCGAAGCGCTGGGCCATCTCCACCATATCACGGATGCCGCCGTAGTTGGCATTGATTGCCAGGACTTTCGGTTTGCCACCGGCGTACTGCTTGGCCCAATCGAAATGCGCAGTTTCCACCTCCAGAGAGTGGAAATCCAAATCCGGCTTTCCTTGAGCGGCCGAGGCATCAGGCTTCTGCGGGCCATCGGGCGTCAGTTTGTAGTTGCCGCTGCTTTTGCCCAGAGCAGTGCTGCCTTCCAGAGCAAAGACCACATCGTTGCCAGAGAGCACCTCGGCTTTGACGACCACCGTGCCGGCTTTGGCCTGCAATGCGTAATCGACATTGGCAAACGTGCCTTTGGCAAGCGCTTGCGTTGTGTGGACCACAAAATCGATTTCTCCATTGGCCCAAACGCCTTCAGACAAGCGCAGAGTGTATTCTCCCGGGGTGAAGAAGCGCATCTTCAGAGTGAGTTTTTCTGGCGTGGAGTCATATTCGGGCGCGAGT
>CAZUCG010000082.1:0-8995 GCA_964619145.1 uncultured Lentisphaeraceae bacterium
GAAGTACATCAATGTGACGGCGATCACGCCGACACCGCTGGGCGAGGGCAAGACCACCACGACCTTGGGATTGATTCAAGGGCTGGGAAAACTCGGCCGCCGAGTTACCGGTGCTATCCGCCAGCCCAGTGGCGGACCGACCTTCAATATCAAAGGTTCAGCCGCTGGCGGAGGACTGGCCCAATGCCTGCCCTTGACACCATTCTCAATGGGCTTGACGGGCGATATCGATAAAATTACCAACGCCCATAACTTGGGTATGGTGGCGCTGACCGCCCGTATGCAGCACGAGAATAATTATGATGACGACGCGCTGGCTAAACGCGGACTGCAGCGCCTGGATATCGACCCGGAACGCGTCCAGAGTCGCTGGATTATGGACTTCTGCGCCCAGGCGTTGCGAAATATCACTATCGGGCAGGGCGGCAAGATGGACGGCTATGAAATGCAGTCCGGCTTCGCCATTGCGGTCTCCAGTGAATTGATGGCTATTCTGGCAGTCTCCGAAAGCCTTGCAGATATGCGTGAGCGTATTGGTCGCATCGTGATGGCCTACAGTCGGGCTGGCAAGCCAGTCACCACTAAGGATTTGCAGGTCGATGGCGCGATGTGCGCCTGGATGGTCGAGACACTCAATCCTACCCTGGCGCAAAGTATTGAGGGGCAACCAGTCTTAGTACACGCTGGGCCATTTGCCAATATCGCCATCGGACAAAGCTCGGTGATTGCAGATAAAATCGGTGTTTGCTTGAGTGAATATCATATCACCGAGAGTGGTTTCGGCGCAGATATCGGCTATGAGAAATTCTGGAATTTGAAATGCCGTTATTCTGGTTTGACTCCTGATGCGGTGGTAATCGTGGCGACTGTGCGGGCGCTGAAGATGCACGGCGGTGGCCCGGAAGTCAAGCCGGGCTTGAGACTGGCTGATGTGTACAGCCAGGAAAACCTTGCCTTGCTGGAGAAGGGTTGCGAGAATTTGCTGGCCCATATAGAGACCGTTAAGAAAAGCGGCGTCCGGCCTGTAGTTTGCATCAACAGCTTTTATACCGACACCCCGGCGGAAATCGCCTTGATTAAGAAGATTTCCGAGCAGGCTGGTGCTTTAGCGGCTTGCTCTGAACATTGGCTCAAAGGCGGTGCTGGGGCTTTGGAATTGGCAGAGGTAGTTGAAGCAGCTGCTGCAGAGCCGAAGCGTTTTAAGTTCTTGTATGATTTACAGACCCCCTTGCAGGAAAGAATTGAAATTATCGCTCGTGAGGTATATGGCGCTGACGGTGTGGAGTTTCTCCCCGCTGCTGAAAAGAAATTACAACAGCTGGCGGCAGACCCAGATTCCCAGCAGCTGGGTACCTGTATGGTCAAGACCCATTTGAGCCTCTCGCATGACCCAAATATCAAGGGCCGCCCCCACGGCTGGAAATTGCCCGTGCGCGATATCCTGCTCTATAATGGGGCGGGCTTTGTGGTCCCGGTGGCCGGCGATATTAAGCTGATGCCGGGTACCGGCTCTGACCCCGGATTCCGCCGCATCGATGTCGACGTGCAGACTGGCAAAGTCAAGGGGTTGTTTTAACACGCTTGCCGTAGATAAATACTGGCTATTATTATTTTAGGAGTCACTTATGTCGGATGTTGTTGCTGAGTTGTCGTCTTTCGCCCCGGAAACACGGCGGCGGAGCTTGGAAAAATTGGCTGCTGAGACTGTTTTCCCACCCGAGAGTCTCGACTTAAATATGCATATCCATACATTTTTTTCTTATAATGGCGAAGGTTGGTCGCCGACTCGAGTGGCCTACGAAATGAAGAAATTAGGCCTGTATAGTGCGGCTATCTGTGACTTCGATGTGCTGCAAGGAGCGGAGGAATTCTTGCGCGCGGCCGACTTGCTGGCCTTGCGGGCAGCAGCGGGCTTCGAAAGCAGAGTCTTTTTTCAGGAATATGCCAGTTCCGAGATCAATTCCCCGGGCGAGCCCGGAGTTCTGTACTTTATGGGGATGGGCTTTCTGCAACCGCCTCAAGCGGGCAGTACGACGGCAGAAGTCTTCCAAGGTATGCTGGCCCAGTCCCATATTCGCAATCGGCAATTGATTGACCGGGTGAACAGTGCAATCGCTGCATTGGAGTTAAATTATGACCTCGATGTCTTGCCCTTGACTCCGAAAGGTAATGCCACTGAACGACACATCGTCCGGGCCTACTACGATAAGGCCTGCGCAAAATTCGGCGGAATCGAGGGAGCCGCTAAGTTCTGGAGTGAGATTTTTGCCTTACCAGTCGCAGAAGTGCAGAGGAAAATTGCCAAAGTTAATCCCGGCAATGAGTTTTTGCGGGGGAAATTGATCAAGCGCGGCGGCCTAGGCTATGAACAACCGACCGACAAGACTTTCCCTTTGCTCGATACAGTGATAACGATGATTCGCGAATGTCGGGCCATACCGATGGTCGCCTGGCTCGATGGTGGTTTGCCCGGTGAACAGGAGCCGGAAAAACAACTTGATTGTCTGCTGAGTAAAAATGTCGAAGCCGTTAATGTTATCCCAGACCGGAATTGGAATTTTACTGACGCGGCCGTCCAAGCGGAAAAAATAACGGCCCTTGACCGCTATTTGGCGGCCGCCCGGACTCTCTCGTTGCCAGTTAATATCGGCACAGAAGGCAATAAGCCTGGGCAGCGCTTGGTCGATGATTTTAATTGCCCGGCCTTAGCCAAGTATCGGCCGTTGTTCCTGCAAGGAGCACAAATTATAGTCGGACATACGCGATTGTTGCGTTTTGCTGATTTCTCTTACAGTGATATCGCTGCTAAAGAGCTCTTTCCGCAACGTGAAAAACGCAATGAGTTTTTTGCTTCTGTGGGTGCACTGCCTTGTCCCGGGCCCCGGCTTTTGCTCGATTTGCAGGCAATGGATGCCGACCGCGCATTCTCCTTTCTGGCGGATTGCGCTAAACGGCAAAGCTGGTCCTAAGAATGACCAGACCTATAACCTGATAACTTTTTAACTGCTTAAGGAGGAGCGCGAAATATGTTCACCGCTGCAACACCAGAACAGATTAGGAGTCGCTATGAAGACGCCAGGCGACAATACTTGGCCTTAGGAGTCGACAGTGACGAGGCCCTGCAGACTCTGGCCGAGACACCCGTTTCGTTGCATTGCTGGCAGGGCGATGACGTGCACGGTTTTGAGGTCCAGGAAGCCGCTGTCAGCAGCGGTGGGATTATGTCAACTGGCAATTATCCAGGCGTAGCCACTGATGCCGAGAGCTTGCGCGCGGATGCGGAAAATGCCCTAGCCTTGATCCCGGGCAAGAAGCGTTTCAATCTGCACGCAATCTATGCTGAGACAGATGGACAGGCCGTGCCCAGAGACCAGATCAAACCGCAGCATTTTGCCAAGTGGATGCAGTGGTCGCGGAAAAATAACCTCCCACTCGACTTTAATCCTACGTTTTTCGCCCACCCAATGGCGAACGATGGTTTTACCCTGTCACACCCTGATCAAGATGTCCGACAGTTCTGGACCCGCCACGCGATTGCCTGCCGCCGGATCGCCGAGGCTATGGGCCGCAATCAGAACGGTCACTGCATTATCAATCACTGGCTGCCAGATGGCAGCAAAGACCAGCCAGTTGACCGCCTCGGACCACGACAACGGCTCCTGAATTCCTGGGAAGAAATTTTTTCCGTGCCTATCTCCCCGGAATATTGTCGTGATGCGCTGGAGTGTAAGTTATTTGGTTTGGGCAGTGAGGATTATGTCGTCGGTTCGCACGAATTCTATTTGGGCTATACCTTGACCCATCCGCAGATGCTGTGTTTTGATATGGGGCATTTCCATCCTACCGAAACGATACACGACAAATTGTCGGCGGTATTGCTTTTCAAGGATGAGTTGTTGCTGCATATCAGCCGGGGGGTACGCTGGGATAGCGATCACGTGGTTATCTTTAACGATGATCTACGTAACCTCTTCCAACAAGTAGTGCGAGGGAATTTCTTGCCGAAAGTACATCTCGCTTTGGATTTCTTTGACGGCAGCATTAATCGCGTCGGTGCCTGGATTATTGGCACCCGCGCCACTCAAAAGGCGTTGCTGGCGGCCTTGCTGGAGCCGACTCGCATCCTGAAGTCTTTTGAGGACTCCGGCGATGCTGCGATGAAGCTGGCCTTGTTGGAAGAGCTCAAGAGTTACCCACTGGGGGCAGTCTGGGATCAGTTCTGCCTGCAGAACAATGTCCCGGCAGGAGCCTCCTGGATTGATAACTTGATTGATTATGATCGCCGGGTGATTAAAGTCAGAACACAACCGTAGCAGCATTTTGCCTGCTGCAGATTAAGGAAATGAAATGTCAAACAAAATAGTTATTTCGATAATGGCTCGTGACCAGGTCGGTATGGTGGCGGAAACCGCTGCAGTGATTTGCCAGTTGGGCGGGAATTTAGAGGATATCAGCCAGACCGTCACTCGGGGATATTTCTCGATGATCCTGATTGCAGCATTTAACGAAAAAATCTCCTGCCCGGCTATCCGAGCGGCTCTGCTGGAGGCAGAGCATCTCGCTGCCGCGACAATTGGCGTCTGCGATTTCGTCGCCTCGGCACCGGCGACTGTCCCAGTCGCTGGCAATGACAACCGCTATGTCTTGACCGCATCCGGTCCAGACCGCAGCGGTCTGGTTGCGGCAGTGTCAGGGTATTTGCGAAAATACGACATCAACATCGTGGATTTGGCCAGTTTTATCAACCAAGGCGAGTATACTATGATCTTCTTACTCGATTTGCCAGCAGATACGGATGTCAGTAAGTTAAAGCAGAGTTTGCAAACCAAGATGGAAGCCGTGGCTCTGCAAGTGGAGTTGCAACACCACGCGCTATTCAGAAAGACTAATGAGATATGAGTAGTCGAGCTGAAATGATAATCGTTCGCCACGGCGAAACGGAAGGCAATCGCTTGCAGACATTGCAAGGGCAAAGTGATACCGAATTAAATGAAATCGGCCGTTTGCAGGTACAATTGCTGGCCGGACGTCTGCAAAAACAACCGCCCTTTGCAGCTATTTATAGCAGTGATCTGCAACGAACTATGGATACTGCCAAAATTATTGCCGAAAAATTGCCTGGTGTGCCTATCATCCCTATACCAGCCTTGCGCGAATGGAACCTCGGGCAGTTGCAAGGACATACTTGGGCAGAACTGGAAAAGAAATCCCCGGACATCAGGAATGCTTTCCGGCAAGCCGGCGATGATATCCAGGCCCCTGGTGGCGAGAAACGCTCGGAACTGGAAAAACGAGTGGCGGCTTGTTTGGAGAGTTTGGCCCAGAAGCACCCCGACGAACGGATACTGCTAGTCTCACACGGTGGCACCTTGCGCTCGATGTTCAAATACGTGGTCGGTGTGCCCAAAGCACCTAACCTCTTGCCTCTGACCAGCAATGCCAGCTATAACCACATTGTGTCTATCAAAGGTGCCTGGCAGTTACTGTGTTGGAATGACATCTCGCATTTGGAAGGCGTTAAGCTTAATGAGTTAGTCGCATACTAATGCCGGCTGAAGCTGGCCAAGCGCCATTTAGACAAGGATAAATCAAGCATTATGACAGTGATCTTCTTTTCCGATCTACACGGCTCGCCTGAGAGCCTGGAAAAACTCTCCCGTTGGCTGGAAAAGTACCGCCCACACCAGCTGGTGTTGCTTGGTGATGTAATGTATCACGGCCCTCGCAATAGCTTGTGCGATGATTATGCGCCACAACGGGTAGCAACTTTGTTAAATGGCTGGAAAGACAAGATAATTGCTGTGCGCGGCAATTGCGATTGCGAAGTAGACCAGATGCTGCTGGAGTTCCCGATAATGGCGGATTATTCCACCTTGCTGCTGGATAATCGGAAGTTTTTCTTAAGCCACGGCCATTATTGGCATCCAGGGCACCTGCCTCCTTTGGGCTGTGCCGATGTCCTGGCCTTCGGACATACACATATCCCGCAGATTACCAGGGAGGAGGGAATCTTCTGCTTTAATCCAGGCTCGTTGTCATTGCCAAAAGGTGGTTTCCCGCCCAGTTTTGGGCTGTATCAGGATAACCAACTATCAGTGCTGAATTTGCAGACTGGCGATACGCTGTTTACCCAATCTTTGCTGGAACTATAATGCTTGCTAAGCAAGGTGTTTTCAGGTCAGCAGGTAACGGCGAGTGGTATTCTTCCAGAGTACGTCCCGGCCTGGTAAAGGCGAGATGTGTGGCGTGTAGTGCCTGGCGGGGCAGGCGCAGCAGTGCGTAATCTTCGCAGGAGAGCGCATCCTGGGCCTGGCGGAGGAAGAGTTGTTCATCTAAACCATAGAGCTTGTCGCCCACCACCGGGTAACCGAGGCTACACAAGGTGGCGCGGATTTGATGCGTGCGACCAGTCTCCAGCCGCGCCAACAATAGACTGCTCCAGTTGTTGCTTGCCAGACGACGAAAATAGGTCGCGGCACTTTTGTGCGGGAGATGCGCGGGTGGCTCCTGCCGGGAAAAACTGCGTTTTTTACGAATCGCGCTGTCGCTGGCCGGGTATATCCAGCCTTGGCAGTAATCCTCACTCGGGAACTCGCCGTGCACAATGACCAGATATTCTTTTTTTGCTTCCACTGACTGCAGCGAACGGCTGATCTCTGCTGCCACTGCCGCGGTCTTGCCGATGACCACCAGACCGGAGGTCTCCCGGTCCAACCGATGGCAGAAAAAAATATCCGGCAAGCCGTGCTGCTGTTTCAGCCAAGCCCAGAGTGTATGATTGAAAAAAGGTCCAGCTGGATGGCAAGGCAAACAGCCTGGTTTGACGACTATCAGGCTGTCCTGGTCTTCGTGCAAGATGTCGATGTCCCAGGAGACCGGCGGTTCAGTTAATGACCGGGTCTGGAATTGTAGAACGTCATCTGCTTGCAATACTTCCTCTGCTGCAGTTTTATGGCCATTGCAAGTCAAGCTTCCTGCCAGTATCTGTTCACGCCATTGGTCACTAGTCAAATAGGTAAAACGTTCTGCCAGATATGCCAGCAGAGTTTGCGTTTTAGGCGTGAGCTGAGCGACTTTGCAACTGGCCTGACGTGATAGCGGCTGGAAGGGCAAGTCAGGCATAAGTTCCCGGTTTGCGGTTGCGGAAGGCCGCAATATATTCCTGGTTTCCTTTGGGGCCCGTGATTGGCGAGGGTACCACGCCTACGCTTAGCCAACCGAGATCGTCAAGCGCGAATTGTTGAATTTTGCTGACGCAGCGCTGGCGGACCGACTCATCGCGGACGACGCCACCGGAACCGACTTCGTGCCGCTCGGATTCAAACTGAGGCTTTACCAATACAAAAATCCAAGCCTCTGGTAGCAATAACGGCTGGCAGGGCGGCAGTACTTTGGTCAGAGAAATGAACGAGACGTCGGCAGTCAATACCGATATCGGGTCGGGAATCAATTCCTGGTTCAACTCGCGGGCGTTGGTTCGCTCCAAAGAGACCACGCGAGGGTCTTGGCGTATCTTGCTGTGCAGTTGGCCGTAACCGACATCTACGGCATAGATTTTGCTTAGGCCAGACTGCAATAAAACCTCGGTAAAGCCACCGGTGGAGGCACCTAAATCTAACCCAACCCCAGCAGTTAAGAGCGGCTGGAATTTTTCCAACGCCGCTAGAAGCTTAAAAGCCCCGCGACTGACGTATTTGGGCTCGCTATTCAGAAGAATTGGCGTATCGGCCGACAACATCTGACCTGGTTTGCGTACCAGTTGGTCTGGTCCTAAGCGTACTTCGCCGGCCATAATCAGACGCTGAGCCAGCGAGCGTGACTCGCAGAGATGTAAATCCACCAGTAGTTGGTCGGCCCGGACTTTACTCATAGCAGTAACCCCAAGGCATTGGCATTGGTGAGCATACTCTCCAGCTCCGAATCAGAAAGGCGCAGTCGGTATTGCAGGCGCTGTAGTTCCGCGCCTGGATCAAAAAGCGGGTAGTCGCTGCCAAAAAGAAAGCGCTGACGAGGAAAATTTTGCCAGATTTGCTCCAGGAGATTTTGGGGGATAGTAAACAGACTACTGGAAGTGTCTAAATATATATCTAAGCCAGACATTGCTGCAATGACATATTGCCAATGGCGGTAGCCGCCAAAGTGCGCTGCGATGATTTGTAACTTGGGAAAACGACGCTTGATGGTCGCAATTTTCCACGGGCAACTGGGGTTTTGTTGTGGCGGCAGTTCATCCCCAATATGGACCATTAGCGTGAAAGTACCTTCCATTGCCGCAAACAGCGGCAATAAGTCCGGGTCATCAAGTCGGAAGCCTTGGAAGTCAGGATGCAATTTGATGCCAGGCACCTTGTGGTCAGCTAAAAATGTCAACTCGTCGGTCATTTTTCCATAGCCGGGGTGCATTGTCCCAAAAGGGATAATGCCGGGCTGGGACTTCAAGGATGCCGCCCAGCGGTTCGCTGGAATGACTTGATCCGCAGCGGTGGCAGCAGAATGCGCACAGCACCAGTTGATGCCGGCCTGCTGTAAACCCGGCTGTAAATTTTGATATTCGCCATTGCCGATAGGCGGAATATGGTAGTGCGACTCTAATTGACAGACTACTTTGCTCGAAATCTTGGGATGAAAAATATGCGTGTGGATATCAAAACGTGGTAAACTACTCATAACTGCTGAACCTGACTGACTAATAACTGTAGGAATTCATTAATATAATGCCAGATGCAAAAATAACGTGCCAGACAACCGCGCGGGCCTGAATTATATGGACTAAACAGTGATGTTTTTTTGAGTGTGAAAATCTAAGCTACTTTGTCAGTTCAGGATTGCAGTTATTCAGGGCAAACAGTATATTATCATTATCCAAATTGCGTACAGCCTGTCACGCCATTAGCCAAAAGCCGCTTGCGACTGCCGGTGTGCCGCCGACCTCTCGCCGCCGTCGGGCAAAACTTTTTTTAACGCAAATTGATTACACTCCTGCCTCGCCTCGCAT
>CAZUCG010000083.1:0-8982 GCA_964619145.1 uncultured Lentisphaeraceae bacterium
CAGTGAGTTCAAGAATGCGCCCTGTCGCCAGAGCCACCTGCACCTCCACCGAGCCGACATCGCCGGGAGAACGTTGAAATTCCTTGATCGTTGCTTCTTTTGTCTCTTTGTTCATTTGTTGCCTCAAGCGTCTTCGCTACCAAACCATACTGGGATTCCCATCCGCGTCTGTGTAATGATCCAGTCATCTCACTTACGAATAACGGTTAAACTTGTAATATAAAGCACAGCGACAAATTTGCCAGCCAAAACCTGAAATAACAGCGAGCGCCAGTCAATAAATGTAGATGTATTACTGAAACTGGAACAATGATAGTCTAGGGTGGGCTGCATCCACAACCCAAAAACGTTTGACGATGGCTATTGTTGTTGGATGGGACTTATGGGACTTATGGGACGCATGGGACGTATGAGTATGGGACTTCGACCTCACCATGTCAATTCTGGCCCACAACCTCTACCGCCTGCTGGCCGGGGAGCTGGCCGGCTACGGGCGCTGCGAGTCGGAAACCCTCTTCAACAAGTTCATCGACAACATGGCGACAATCCGCTACGGCGGGGAGGAAATCGAGGTCGTGCTGAAAAAGAAAAGGGAGCTGCCATTGCTGCTGGAAATGGGAAAGAGCTTCGGCACGCAGAAAATTCCCTGGATGGGCAATCGCCGACTCACTTTCTCCGGCGCGACAATTTCATGAATTTAGGGTTAATTTAAAACCGTGAAAATCGGTGTTAAACATAAAACTATTTTATAACTTGTTGGTCAGAAGAGAAAACGTATGCAAGAACAGGCGCTCACATTTCTGGCTATCGTAGCGTCGCTGCTGTTCCTGAGTTGCGATTCGGGACCATTCTTCAGCCAAACTGACAAAACTGGGGAGCTAATAACTGCTAAGACTCCTGTGGCTAGAACATACTTTCTGGTCATCGGCAAAGGGAAAATCGCTGACCCGCCACAGCAGCAGGAACGCGCTATTATCGCTGTTCAGAGGGTCGCAGCAGCAGCAAAGTCGTCTCAGCCCGAGGCCGTCGTTGATTCTCTTGCCGAGCAAGTCATCACCAAGGAGCAGTTTCGCCAAGGAGAGGCGAACGAAACGGTTACGGGGGCCATTTTCCGAGAACGCTTGCAGCGACTTGCAGAAACGGCTACGCCGCAGGACAGCGTGATAATCTACACTCACAGCCACGGACGCAAGAGAAATTTTGAGGAGCAACAACCTCTCGGGGGAATCGTCTTGGGGCTGCCGGTCCTGCAATCAGAGCACGCCGGCACATTCTTGTGGGACGAATACACTGAGCTCCTGCTGAAGATTCCAGCGAAGAACGTCGTGGTGCTCACAATGTCGTGCTTCTCGGGGGGGCTCAGCGAGTATCTCAACTCACCGCAGGTCAAGGCGTGCTGGCAGGACCGGAGCCAGCGGGAGGGACGCAATTTCATCGTCTTGACCTCCCAGAACAAGGACTTGGTCTCTCCCCCAATTATAAAAAACGGCGAAGCCATCAATCCTTTCACCCTGGCGGTGACGCAGGCTTTCACGGGGGAGGCAGACGGTTTTGAGTTGCGGGATGGCAAAGCAGCCTCAACTGGCTACCGAGACGGCAAGTTGAGCCTGGGTGAATTGATCGATTACATTCTATATGCGACCGAGAACGTATCCTCAGAAGAACCACGACGCAGAAACATCGCCAAGCCACAGTTAACCGGCAGCTTCAACCGAAGCGAGATTCTCTTTGAGCGGCTGGAGACCACACTCCTAAATTCTTCCAATGAGAACACCCCGTCCAACCAGTAGCGCCGTTGAATTTGGCCGCTAGCGAGGAATAACATCGGCACAAAACGACTAAGCATCTGTGATCCGATTTATAGGTATAATTCCATAGTCATTATACCATTTGTTAACAAGTTGTTGCGGAGTTTTAATTGAGTCTGGTCTCCTATCCCGGAGGGCTGGACAAACACAATCCGGGATTTAGCAGATCGACAAAGCTGAACGACACATAATCTCGACACGAAACATAATTTACGAAAAGCAAAAACACTGACACGCAAGCAAATCCAGAGGAGTTATCTTCTTCAGGCCCAGTTGCTATTAATGCGGAGCTGAGGCTCGCGCTCCCCGGGGCGGGGCGAGCGTGTTTTCAGGGCAGCAATTCCCGGCGGATTTTCTCATATTTATCTTCTATTTGCAAGAACAAGGTAAAATCTTGCAACGTCTGACTGCGTTCTTTTTCTGTCTTCTCCAATAGTGTGGTAATTTTCTGCTGTCGCTCCACGGCAGCCGCAAAAGCCTGTTGCGCTTCCTGGAACTTCTTTTTAAAGCGGCGGGTTTTATCGCCTTTCAGCAATTGCAGGGCCTCGCTATAGAGCATTATCGGCTCCTGCAACAGCGGTGGTGCGGCGATTCGCAATTTCAGTATTTTATTTTGCAGCAAGGTCAATGCTAGGGCATTGACCTTATAATCTTCGAGCAGTTTCGGCATCTGGTCCAGCGGCACCCTAGTCAGGGCATTGCCTTGGCCGGCCTGCAGTACAGGCACGGTAATCAATTCCTGTAACTGTGCAATCACATCCTCGGATTCAGCTCGCTGCCAACCTTTGCCGCTTTCAAGCAGGACATTGCGAGCGTACCAGCTTTGCAGGCTATTGTCGTGGCTTTGCCATTCCGGCTTAAGCAAGAACTCGAAAGCGTCGTGGCTCTTGCGACCATACGCTTCCATTTCAAATAATTTTCGGTAAAATATGCCTGGGGACAACTTGCTGTTCTCGATGGCCTGGACGAGCAAATCGCAATGCAGCAAATATAAACGGAAGAGCGGGCTATCTTCCGGAGGCATCGGCTGGTTCAGCAACAATTCGATTTGGGGGAAATATCCATCCAGGAATTGCCCTCGGGCGATACGGTAATCCGACTTATAGAAAGTCCTCACCCCCAGTCCATCATAGAACACTCTATTACACAATGCCGCTGCTAGGCAGTCGACTGAAGGCAGGCTAAGGTTATCCCGCTCCAGGGATTCCCGGATGCGGCGCAGCAGCAGGGTTTTGCTCAGGGTATAGAAAATCACCACTGGGCTATCTTGTCGTGAAAGGTATAAATTCGCGGCATCCGAAGGCTCTTGTTCTTCCTGCCGCAAAAGATGTATCGTCAGCGCCTTTTGGGCTGGCTCAGAGAAATGCAACAGCCGATCTGTTTCCCTAGCCAGCAATGCTACAACTAGGGCGAGATTCTTAGTATCAGACAAATCATCAGTACGAACCCGTAAAGCAAAAGCTGATAATTTTTCCGTAAATTTAGGATACACTTTGCCGAGCGCTGTGCCAGTGCTCAACAGGCACAGAATAATGCTCAGGACGACATTGCGCAAATTGGCCATTTTTTATTCCGAGAGGGTCAGGATCATAGTCAAAGTAGCAGCTGCGTGCAGGCTCCAGGGGTCGCTGGCGGGCGAAACATACGCTAAGCGCTTATATTGACTCGCGCCGCTGTTTGGCAATTCCACGTCAGGGACAACTGGCGAGGGCATTTTGCCAGCGACTATGGTCGG
This sequence comes from uncultured Lentisphaeraceae bacterium, assembly GCA_964619145.1. Classification (GTDB taxonomy): domain Bacteria; phylum Verrucomicrobiota; class Lentisphaeria; order Oligosphaerales; family Oligosphaeraceae; genus JAAZIZ01. The sequence goes on from CAZUCG010000083.1 coordinate 3,544, forward strand.
GCAACGGAACTGTATGCCATTCGCAAGGATAATTTCTTGCCCCGCGCCTTGGATGCCGGTACTTTTTTGCCCCAGCAGCAAGGCATTACCCTTCTGCCGCAGATTTACTGCCAGTGTTTCCGCTGTCCCTGCCGTCTCGCCATCAATAAGGATCATTATCGGCACCTCCAGACCCAGCAACTGCTGCTGATAGAATTCGGCTACCTCGACCTGAAAACCCTTACTGCCGCGCAAGTCGAGAATCACCCCCCGGCATTTGTCTTTTGGCAGCAGTTCCAAGCAATCCTCCCAGTCGGCTTTAGGCAAGTGCTGAAAATCAGCCAGCCGCAGGTACACTTCGCCGGTATCGCCAGGCAAACAAATGGGTGCCTGCTCGACTGCTTCTACCTTCAATGGCAAGGGCACAGCCGGAATGCCCAGCAGTAGCAAAACATTCTGCGCCAAAGCGGCATCGTCTTTGCTGCTCAATGCAGGAAGCAATGCTTTCTCTGCCAGGATGTTCAGCAGCTCTGGCAAAGCCGTCGGGGCAAGCGTCAGTTGTGAATTCCCTGCCGACAGAGAGTATCCTGCCAACAGCAAAAACAGCAGCGCCAAATTGAGCAACCGGGTCATCCTTGCAGCTCCTGGTCTGCGGCCAAGACCTTGGCCTTGCGAACTGCTCTGTCGGCCGCCAGGCGTTCACGCACCGACGGGTCTTGGCGGGCGATAATCTGGGCGGCCAGCAAGGCGGCGTTAGTGGCCCCGCCACTGCCCACACCAACCGTGGCCACTGCGATGCCGCCAGGCATTTGTACGGTCGAGAGCAATGAATCTAAACCTTTGAACGCGCCACTCTCGATAGGTATGCCAATCACTGGCAACAGCGTATGTGCAGCCACCACGCCAGCCAAATGAGCCGCGCCGCCAGCAGCAGCGATGATGACTTCCAGGCCGCGACTCTCGGCGGTTTCCGCGAATTCGCGGACGACTTCCGCTGTCCGGTGGGCCGACATCACCCGCACTTCGCACTCTAGGCCCAGCTCTTTGAGCGTCTCCAGGCAATTTTCGAGTTTGGGCAAATCAGATTTGCTGCCCATAAGCAGAGCAATTTTTTTTGTCATAGTCGCAATTCTTCGGGATAATTTACAAAATGGAACAAGCAGTTTATAAAATATAGTATTATATTACTCTTTTAGCAATAATTCAATTGGAATGGAGCATAAAAATGGCAGTTAATGAACCTTTACCCGGCACTTCTGACTTATGGGAGCCAGAAGTGCTTGACTGGGTTACACTGGAAAATCAATCCCGGAATATTTTTTCACGCTATGGCTATGCCGAATTACGCACCCCAATTTTTGAACGCACCGATATTTTTGTCCGCAATTTAGGCAATGAGACCGACGTCGTACAGAAAGAGATGTACACGTTCCAAGACCGCGGCAGGCGCAGTCTGACTCTGCGTCCGGAAGGCACTGCCGGAGTAATTCGGGCGATTGCCAACAAGGGTTTAGAGCAAGGCGAAGAAGCCAGAGTATTCTACTTCGGGCCGATGTTTCGCGGGGAGAGACCTGCTGCCGGCCGGCGGCGGCAATTCCACCAAATCGGGGTCGAGGCCGTGGGTGCGAATTCTCCTTGGATGGACGCCGAGTGCATCGCGATGCTAGTGCATTTTTTAGCCGAGCTTGGTATCAGTGGCGGCAAGGTCCTGCTGAACACGCGCGGGCTGCCGGAAGACCGCCCTCGAGTCAGCCAGGCTTTGCAAGATTATTTCAGCCCACATAGCAAGGACCTGTGCGAGGATTGCCAGCGTCGTCTGTCCAGCAATGTCTGGCGGATGCTCGACTGCAAGAACCCCGCTTGCCACGAAATCGCCCTTGATGCACCGCAGATTCTTAGTCTGCTAGGTGAAGAAAGCCGCATTTTCTTTGACAGCGTCTGCCAAGGACTCAGCGAATTAGCTGTGACCTACGAATTGGCGCCACGGATGGTGCGCGGGCTGGACTACTATGTGCATACAGTTTTTGAAATTACTCATCCCGGTTTAGGGGCGCAGGACGCCTTGGCCGGGGGTGGGCGGTACCGCATTTCGCTGCCAGGCGATAAAAAGGTTTTAGAGGGCATCGGTTTTGCCGCCGGGATGGAGCGATTATTGCTTGCTCGGGAGAGCCTTGGACTGCAATCTGCGGTGCCAGCCCGTACCGACACCTACATCATCAGTCTGGGCACATCGGCTATTTCTACCGGCTTGCGCTTGGCCGGCGAATTACGCAGCCTCGGCTTGGGCGGCCGGGTCAAGGCCGACTTCAGCAGTCGCAGTCTGAAGGCGCAGATGCGCAGTGCTAATCGTGAGAATGCCAGCCGGGTGCTGATTCTAGGCGAGGAGGAGATTTCTCAAGGCAGCGTCATCTGCCGCGATATGAAGACTTCCAACCAAGTCACTATTCCTACCAGTGGACTCACTAGCTGGTTTTCGCAAGACTGATCAGCGAGCCTTTTTTCTTCGCAAGCAAATGGGAAAATCAAACAATGTCATATAACCGCACGCATCATTGCAATGAACTAAGCCCGGCTAATATCGGTAGCCGAGTCACACTTTGTGGCTGGGTGAACTCCAGCCGTAACCTCGGCGGGCTAATTTTTATAGATTTACGTGACCGAGAAGGGATAACTCAAGTCTGCCTAGACCCCACCACCCAGCCGGAATTAGCTGCCAAAGCCAAAGACATCCGGGAAGAATGGGTGTTGTCGGTCACCGGCAGCGTACGCCCCCGGCCAGAAAATATGATCAATCGCAACCGCCAAACGGGCGCCATTGAAGTCATTGCCGATGGGCTGGAAATATTAAACCAAGCCAACCCTATGCCGTTCCATCTGGAAGACCACAACGCCAGTGAAGAGCTGCGCCTAAAATACCGCTACCTCGATATGCGACGCTCCAATATCCTGCCTAATCTCCGCTTGCGGCATCGGATTGCTAAAACTATGCGCGATATCCTGGATGCGGATGGCTTTATCGAAGTAGAGACGCCAATTTTGAGCAAGAGCACGCCGGAAGGAGCGCGCGATTATCTGGTGCCTAGCCGAGTCAAGCCAGGCACTTTCTATGCCCTGCCCCAGGCGCCGCAGCAATACAAGCAGCTGTTGATGGTCGGCGGCCTGGAGCGCTATTTCCAGATCGCCCGTTGCTTCCGCGATGAGGACTTGCGGGCTGACCGGCAACCGGAATTCACCCAAGTTGACCTGGAAATGAGTTTTGTTGACCAGGATGACATCATCGCCCTAGTGGAAAAGCTCATAGCCGCGGTGGTCAAGGATGTGCACGGCCTGGAATTGACTCTGCCATTCCCACGCCTGACTTGGCAAACAGCAATGGAGAAATACGGTTCGGACAAGCCAGACCTGCGCTTCGGGCTGGAATTATACGATCTAAGTGCTATCTTTGCTAATAGCACCTTCCGGGCCTTTACTACAGCGACGGGAAATGGCGGTGTAATTAAGGGCTTCAATGCTAAAGCTATGGCCGAGAGCTGCAGCCGTAAAGTTCTGGATGAGCTGACTGAGACTGCCAAGCTGTTTGCTGCCAAAGGCTTGGTCTGGCTGAAAGTCGACTCGAATGGCGAACTGAGCGGCTCAGCCGCAAAATTCCTCAGCCCTGCCGAGCAGGAATCCTTGCGCCAGGCTCTGTCGGCTGAGCCTGGAGATTTACTGCTGCTGGTTGCTGATTCCTGGCGAGTAGCCAGCGAATCGCTGGGTCGGCTACGCCTGGATATCGCCGAACGCGCCGGCCTGACCGCCAGCAAAGAATTCAAATTCCTCTGGGTAGTTGAATTCCCGCTGTTAGATTGGGACCCAGAGGAACAACGCTTTGCTGCCGTCCACCATCCATTCACCAGCCCCCTGGATGATGACCTCGAGAAATTGAGCAGCGCCCCTGGCAATGTCCGCGCCAAGGCCTACGATGTCGTGCTCAACGGGGTGGAATTAGGCGGTGGCTCCATCCGTATCCACAAGCCTGCCTTGCAAGCCTTGATGTTCAAAACTCTGGGTATCAGTGCTGAGGAGGCCAAGTTACGCTTCGGTCATATCCTGGAAGCATTTAGTTACGGCGCGCCGCCGCACGGCGGCCTGGCCATCGGCTTTGACCGTTTTGTGATGTTGCTGACTGGTGCCAAATCTATCCGTGAAGTCATTGCTTTCCCCAAGACTGCCAAGGCCTCCTGCCTACTGACTGATTCTCCCAGTTCTATCGATCCCAAGCAGCTGCAAGAGCTAGGTATTACCTACAAAAGCGACTAATGCTTGTTCTGGCGGCCTCAGATGCAGCGGCAGAGTTGTGATTTTCAAGACCTTGCCTAGCTTAACAACTATGACTCCAGAAAATTCTCATCTCACGGAAAATTTTTCTCCTGCGGCGCAGCCCGCCTCTGCTGCCTGGTTATGTGCTGACCAGTACTATCAGGTCCTGCTATCATACTTGGTTTGCAACCGGCATTTCGCACCCCAGAAGGCTAGAAAAATCCTGCAGAATTTTTATCAGGACCAGTTTGTCAAAGACAAATTTGAGGCCGACAGTCACAAAGCTGGGGTCTGTTTTCGGGTCCTGACGCGCGAAGCTATGGACCTTTATCTTTACGAGAAATGTTACGAGACTCACAGCGAAAAACGCTACCAACCTCTGGATAACTTGCCCAGCGACCCATTTTTTGATCGCCAGTGGGCACGAGAGACCATCAATGAGGCTATGCGGCGGGTGAGAGAAGTTTTTACTTCCGAGGGCGAGCCGGACCTTTTTCAGTCGTTACTCGATGATTTGCGCAGCAAGCCCTACAAGGACCGCCCCGGGGACATTTCGATGCGGGAGCGCTATCGCGATTCGGAAAAAGCCAAGCAGTATTTTATCCAACAGTTGGAATCTCTGCTGCTGACAACGATTTCCGATTCGCGTTTGGCAATGCAGGAATGGCAAGCTTTGCAGCAAATCCTACCTGAGGCACTCGCTTTTGACCCGGAGATTGTCACCCAGCACTTCCTCTCGCCACAAGATATGAATGCCTTCTGGTTGGAGCTACAGTCAGAGACAATCCCAGGACTAAAGCAGAGCTTCAGAGAGATTCTCGAAAACGACAACACTACCTTGGAAGATTTGCAGAAAACTCGACAGATGGTCAAGTCGCAGAATCCTGGCAACACACTGCCGTTGGAATTGCTGGAGGCATTGCTGTACTCCTGCTTGGCGGTGGAATTGCTGAAATTTTCGGCGAGAATCTCGGATTCGCAAAAACGCTGTTTGCCGCGGGGATTATTCTGGCTCTCCAAGCAACAATGGCTCGACCCGCGGACGCTACATCTGGCAACTCAAGCTGAAAAGAAAATACAGCACTTGACTGCTAGGATGTAAGTCGATCCTTCATTTTTACCATAAATCAATCGAGAAGAAGGAGACATCGCTATGAACAC
>CAZUCG010000084.1:0-8941 GCA_964619145.1 uncultured Lentisphaeraceae bacterium
AGTCTTCCGTAAATTCCGGCTGGGCTTCGGCGGCAAAATCCGTTGCGTGATCAGCGGCGGCGCTCCCTTGGACCTAGAACAACAGATTTTCTTCAAATATATGGGTATGCCATTGTTTCAAGGCTATGGCTTGTCTGAGGCCTCACCCGTAGTGAGTTCTAACACTGATGAGAGACACCGCTTGGGCAGTTGCGGCACGATGTTGCCCTGGTTGCTACCCGAACACGGCGGCGATTATACTTTCAAAGACGAAGATGGGAACCTCGGCAAAGAACTTCGCGGCCAACTGCTGGTCAAAGGCCAATGCGTGATGAAGGGCTATTGGCGCCATACCGACGCTAGCGCCAAAACACTCGAAGACGGCTGGTTAAACACCGGCGACGTCGGATACTGTGACAAGGATGGCTTCTTGTTTATCCAAGGCCGGATGGGCAATATGATTGTCCTGATCGGCGGTGAAAAACTGCATCCTGAGCACGTCGAAGATGTAGTGAAGACTTCGCCTTTGATTAGCGAAGCGATGGTCATTGGGGAAAAATGCAAGAACGTCTATGTCTGTGTCAATGTCCCCGAAGAAATTCGAGAAAAGCACTCTCCCGAAGCGCTGCATACACTAGTCAAAGCAGATATGTTGCGCATTACCGAACACCTGGCGGCTTTCCAAAAACCGAAAGACATCTTGGTCTTGCCGGATTTCAATATGGCTGACAATACCTTGACGGCGACTTATAAAATAAGACGCTATCGCATCAAAGAGCTATACAAATCACAAATAGAAGAATTCCTGGTCAAGAGCGGTGAAGAAATCGCCACTAAACGCGGACTGAGCATCGCTAGCTCCAGAGTAGTGGAAAGCATCGAAGCCGGCTCCGTTATGCTGGGAAATGGCAATCTCCTGAAATAGCTTCTGGAGAAAACACTCGCATTGTCGCCCTGCCGCACTAGCAATGCAGCGCTGGCAGGCGAGAGCGAATGCCAAACCACGTAGCGCCTGGATGGATGCCACCTGGATATCCCCCGTTTGCCAGCAGCTGAGCTGGTGGTTGGTTACCACCCGAGCGGAGGCATTGCCCTATTCCGACAAATTGGACAACAACGCCGTGTCAGCAGGCCGGCACAGTATTGGTTTTCTTAGGCATTTTAGCACAACCCACAAGACTTTTGTTGGGTTATACATTATATTAAGCGTTTCTTGATTTTGTTAACAATAAGGAGAGCACCAACAATGGCAAAAAAACGTCAATTTAAAACTGAAGTCCAGCGACTGCTGGATTTGGTAATTCATTCACTCTATTCCAATAAGGAAATTTTTCTGCGCGAGTTGTTGTCCAATGCTTCTGATGCCATCGACCGAGCCCGTTTTGAGGCCTTGCAAGACGATAGCATCCTTGAAAATGATCCTGACTGGAAGATCAAAATCACTACTGACAGCACTGCCAAAACCCTGACTATTTCTGACAATGGCATCGGTATGACTGCTGAAGAAGTGGAGAATAACATCGGCACGGTAGCCAATTCCGGCACCAAGCGTTTTCTCGAGCAACTGCAGGAGAACAAAGAGAGCCTCCCGCCGGAATTAATCGGTCAGTTCGGGGTTGGCTTCTACTCGGCCTTTATGGTTGCTGACAAAGTCACAGTCATTACCCGCCGGGCCGGTGACAACGCCAGCGCGGTGCGCTGGGAATCCGCTGGCGACGGCTTCTACACCATCGAGGCTTGCGAACGGGAAAAACGCGGCACTGAGGTCATCTTGCATTTGACCGACGAGCATTTGGAATATCTGGAAGAATGGATGTTACGTAAAATCATCAAGAAGTACTCTGATTTTGTCGAGCATCCGATTTGTATGGATATCCGGCGTGAGGAAGTCGAGCGCGATGAAAACGGCAAAGAAGTAGAAGGGGCCGAAAAGAAGGTCAGCATCACAGAAGAGACCCTAAACTCCCGTAAGGCGATTTGGCTGCGCCCGAAGTCTGAAGTCAGCGAGGAAAATTATCACGAGTTCTACAAACATATCAGCCACGACTTCCAAGACCCCTTCGAGGTCATTCACTGGAATGTCGAAGGGCAGGCTGAGCTCAAGGCCCTGGTGTTCATCCCACAGCGTCCGGCGATGGACTTGTTTATGCCCGAGACCAAGAACAAAGGGCTGCAACTCTACGTCCACCGGATCTTTATTACTGATAGCTGCGAAGAGCTACTGCCCACTTATTTGCGCTTCCTACGCGGCGTGGTCGATTCTGCCGATTTGCCGCTGAATGTCTCCCGAGAAATGCTGCAGGAGGCTAAGGCGCTGAAAATCATCAGGAAGAATATCACCAAGAAAGTCCTCGACGTACTGGCTGAAATCAAAGACAAAAAACCTGAGCGCTATACTGAATTCTGGCAGAACTTCGGCAAAATTCTCAAGGAGGGTTTGCATCTCGACCACGAGAACCGCACCCGATTGCAAGATTTGCTGTTGTTTGAGACCTCGAATACCGAGGCCGGGAAATTTAGTTCACTGGCGGAATATCTGAAACGGATGCCAGAGGACCAGAAAGATATCTACTACCTCACCGCAGAAGACCGCCGAGCAGCTGAGAATTCTCCCCAAATGGAGGCTTTCAAGAGCAAAGGCTATGAAGTAATTTATATGCTCGACCCCATCGATGAATGGATTGTCAACGACATCAGCGTCTATCAAGAAAAGAAACTGACCAGTATCAGCAAGGGCGATGTCGATCTGGACAGTGAAGAAGAAAAGAAAACCAAGGAAGAGGCGCGGAAGCAAGCTACGGCCGAAAATCAAGACCTGCTGACCCGGTTGAGCGAAATTTTGTCGAACAAAGTCAAAGAAGTACGGCTCTCCAAACGCCTGACCGAGAGTGCCTGCTGCCTAGTCAGCGATGAACACTCGATGGGAGTGCAGATGGAAAAAATCCTAAAGGCAATGCAGCAGGACGTGCCAGTCACTAAGCGCATCCTGGAGCTCAATCCAGAACACCCACTGGTGCCCGTGATGCGCAAGCTGCACTCGCAAGACGGCAAGCATCCCAAGCTGGAGGAGTACGCCGCCTTGCTGTATGACCAAGCCTTATTGATGGCTCAGCTGCCGCTGGAAGACCCTCTGGCTTTTGCCAAACGGGTTAGCGCACTGATGGCCGAAGAAGGCAAAAAAATCAGCACAGACTGATAACCTGACAGCTGGCTGCGGCAACCTTGATTAGTCGCCTGTCGCAGCCAGAATTGTCATTTTGAAAGGAAGGCAAGCGAGCAATAATAGTGGACAACACACCTGAAAACGATATCTGGACTAGTGCCGACCAACCTAAATGGCAACAATGGTTGCAAATGCCAGAAATATGGATTGTCGGTTTTTCCGGCTGTTGTGTATTGTTCCTCTTGATTTGGTATGGCTTGCTGTTCTTCGGTAACAATCCTACGGACCAAGAAAAAAGCAATGTCCTGCTGACTACTGTCGCCGCCCATCTTGTGGGCGGAGTTCTACCTGGAGTCAGCACCTGCAGCGCTAAAAAACTATTCTCCCCTTGGGAGAATATCCTGATCAACGCAGCAGTATCGTGCGGAGTGGTCTGCTTAATCTATGGACTATTCTGCTTGTCGTGCCGTAAACTGCTGCGAGTGCCATTCCTGGAAAATACTTTTCGGGACTTACAAGACTCGGCCTCACTGCAACAGAAGACTTGGCGGAGGCTGGGCATACCAGGCATTTTTGTCTTCGTCTGGATTCCGTTGTTTATGACCGGACCGATTGTCGGCTCAATCTTGGGCCGCCTGATTGGTTTGGGGATGTTCGTCAATCTAGCCACCGTCCTGACCGGTAGCATATCATCGATTATCGCTTGGGTTTTTTTCTGGAACAAGATCGCGAAGCACCTGAATGACATCTGGCTGCGAGGGGTTTCCCTGACCTTGGTTGGTATCGTGCTGCTATATATAGCTATCAATCAGATTAGAGCATTCTTTAAGGCGGCCAAAAAGAACCGCCCCCACGACGAATAGCACAGGACAATCACCCCTATGCGAGACACAAACAGAAACAACCAGTTTTCAGCACTGCCAACTGGCAGCCGATGCTTCAACAACTGGTTGGTTGTGGTGGTGGTAGTTATGTTGCTCGCCAGCGCCTGCCGTAACGCCAGCCCGAGAGGCAATTTCCTCAGTGAATGGCAACGCCATACGCCCGGACTGTCGCCGCGGCTGGGCAGTGACTGCGACACTGATTCGCGCCTGCTGTTGACGCCAGTACCTATTTACTACGCTGTCCAACAGCCAGCAGACACTGCAGAGCCGGCAACAGAAGTCACTGACTTTGGCCCCGCCCAGGCTAACCTTGATTTGTATTTGCAAGCCTGGGATGAACTCTGTCAAAAGAAATTACCACAGAGCATCCCCTACCCTCCTGATAGCGCCCTCCTGCCACCAGCCGTTTGGCGAACGGCATTCAGCCCAGAGGATTACCAAACCAGCATCCTGCATCTATACCGCGCGATGAACCAGGCCGGGCTTACCGAAGCGCAAAAGCTACACCTGCAGAGCTTGGCCTTATTCCAACAACAGCAGGGAATCTTGTCGCAAGCACTAAATGACTTAACGAGAATGAACCACGGACAAGTCGAAGACTTGCCCGAGATTGTGGCAAATTTTCAGAAACTACGGCAATTCCAGCAGCAATTCGCGGCTACCTTGCAGGGGCAAATTTTACCTGAGCTCTGTGCGGCGGCGGAGGATTTTTTGCAGCCACTGTTACCCTTATTGAACCATCCAGAGTGCGGGCAACCGTTGTCAGCACTCCTTTCGTTGTGGATGGCAGTGCCGACCTCCAGTCAACAAGAATTACCTCTGCAAAGTACCGACAGCGCCGCCTGGCGCGAGTTGCAGCCCACCCCTCAACGCTATGCCGAACTGGCTGACTCAGACCAACCTGCTACTGCGCCAGCAGCACCCTACACTTGGCTGGTGATGACTTTTGCCAACCCGACTCCACCCGCTGGAAAGCTTTGCCAGTTATCCATCCTGCCCTTGCCGGCAGACAGCGAAGTATATTTCAATGGCCAACAAGTCTCTTTCACCCCCAACGAACCGCTCTTTATCACCCTATTGCCCCAAACAAAACAAGAGCAGATCATTGCCATCAAATTTTCTTCCCAAGAACTAGGCAGGCAAATTTGTCCGCCTTGGATTTGCAGCAAAGACGCTCCAGCAGACAACGCCCCCGATGAGAAAAAAACCACTGCCAAGGAACAACAATGAACAAAAAAGTCTATTCAGCAACAATTACACCGCTTTTGGCTGACGGCAGTTTGGATCAGGCCGGCTTGAAAAAACTCTTCGAACGTAATATTCGGCACGGGCTGGACGGTGTCTTCCTGCTGGGCTCAATGGGCGAGTGGGGCAGTTTTGACAACGCTTTTAAGGAAGCTTACATCAAGGAATGCGTGGCCATTGTTGGGCAGCGCCTGGAATTACTGGTCGGTATCAACGCCACCAGCTTGGGCTTGTCATTGCAAAATATGGCAACATACTCCGCCTACGACTTCGACAGCTATGTCTTTATGCTGCCCGGGCGGACGTCTTCCCTCGAACCAGTGAAGTCGATTTTGCGTGTTCTGGATGCGTCTGACCGCACGGTGTACTATTACCATTGCCCGCCCAACAATAACATCAATCTCAGTCTCGACGATTTTGCCAAGATTATGTCCCACCCGAAGCTCAAGGGCATCAAGAATTCCGCCTCGAATATGTGGCTGCGACGCGAGTTGATTTGTCTCAAGCAGGAACACGGTTTTTCCACGCTGCTGTTGGAAGGCCAGGAATGGGCGACTGACGAGGCGCTGATTGTCGGTTACGACGGTATGCTCTGTGGGATGGGCGCCCTAGCTTCCAAGGTGATGGTCGGTATCGCCCGCGCGGTCGAGGCCGGAGAGATTGCCGAAGCCGTCCGACTGCAGAATGTCTTTATCGCTATTTTCCACGGCGTCTATGGCCTCGATCTGAGCACTGTTTGGTCTGGCCAGAAATACGCCCTGCAAAAATTAGGTCTGATTGACAATGCGTTGACTCTGGCCCAGGAAATGTCTAGTCTGACATCGGCAGCTCAACAACGTATCGAGAATTGCCTACAACAGTACCAGAAGGAGCTCGACTGATTATGTTGCGTTACCAAGAAAACAATGAGCTGCACCGCGATTTCCACGGCACCACTAACACCACCCTGAATTATATCGCGGAAAAATACGGCCTCGAGGCCATTAAGGAAATTCTGCGCAAGACTGGCCACGATGTGTACAAATCTATCCGGGAGAAGCTCGCCCGCGGTGATGCCTCTGAACTCATTGAGCACCTCAACTGGTTCTTCTACCGCGAGGGCGCAGAATTCACCTTGACGGTGAAAAAAAATGAGATTGTTTTCGAGGTCTTCGAATGCCCGGCCATCAAGCATCTCAAGAATTTAGGGCTGGAAATCTCTCCGTATATCTGCCTGCAAACAGAGGAAGTCAACAATGGCATCTGCCAGGGCACACCTTGGCAGAGCAGCGTCGAGCATCTCGGCGAGGGCCATTGCCGGCAAATTTTTCGCCAGGAGCCCAAAGAAAATGCTGCCCAGTGACCATTTTGTCCGCTTCTATAATGAAGTCTTTAAGTTCCTGGAGTGCAAAGGCGGCTTGGAAGATTATTATCGGGCTATCAGCCGCCATCAGGAATTGCACTGCCTGCGGCTTTTCTGGGGAAAAGGCCTGGCCGGGATGGAAGAATACTGGCACAAAATCACGCTCGAAGAAAATTGCCAGAAAGAACACGGCATCACACCCGAAGGTATTCGCTGGTCCTGGATGCAAGTTTGTCCCAGTCTAAGCAAAGTCCTGGACAACGATGCCGCACCTTGCGCAAGTTATTGCGAGCATTGCCCCGGCTGGGTTATGCCGTTGTTAAGCAAATGTGGTTTCTATTGCATCTATGATATTATCGACCCGCATCTGCCCACCTGCAAATCATTCATCACCGAGGACCGGCAACTGGCGGAAAAAGTCCTGCTTGAGTTCGGCGACCGTCCAGAAATCCGCCACAACTTAGCTGACAGCGAGAATATTGAGCGCGCGGCCCAATTACGCCGCGCTGGCCATTGTCCTCCCAGCGACTAACCAAACTGCCAATCTGCTGCAGCAGCAGTGGCAACCCTCTCGAGCACTATGACTTTATTGCGCCTTATTGGCCAGAAAAGCAAATATACCGCTATCTTCAAGTTGGCAGTGCCGCTAGTGCTGTCTTCTTCAGGATTGATAGTGATGCAATTCGTCGACACGATGTTCCTAGCCTGGCATTCGCCGGAGGGCATCGCCGCCGCTGGCTTTGCCGGGATGCTCGCCTGGACTTTCTCCAGTCTGATTATTGGAACCGTTGGCTACACTGGCGTAGTGACCGCCAACAATGTCGGTGCGGGACTCGAGCAGAAAATTGGCCCATCAATCTGGCAGGGAATTTTATTGGCCTGTGTTGGCGGACTACTGACCTTCCTGGCCAGTTTCGCCACTGGCCCATTTTTCCGACTAGTCGGACACGACATCCAGATCCAGGCGATGGAGAGCACGTATCTGCGAATACTGCTGATGGGCGGCGTCTTCCACTATGCCCAAGTCGCCTTAGCGGGATTTTTCAGCGGCAGGGGAGACAACTTCCGCCTGATGGCTGCGCAATTAATCGGTCAATTGGTTAACATCATCTTGGACTACTGCCTAATCTTCGGCAAATTCGGCTTCCCTAAGCTTGGCGTAGCCGGTGCAGCCTTAGCGACCGTGGCGGCGGCTTTCGTCTCGCTGCTGCTGATGGGCTTTATGTTCTTGCGCTATCAGCATCGCCAGCGCTACCAAAGTCACTGCTGGCGCCCGCATCTGCCGCCCATCCGGCAACTGCTGCGTTTTGGTCTGCCCAGCGGTATGCAAATGGCAACTGACGCATCGTTATGGTCGATCTTCCAACTCGTTATCGGCAGAATCGGCACCGTCGAGCTAGCAGCCACGGCCATTGTTTTTCGCCTCAATATGCTGGCCTTTATGCCAGTTCTCGGCATTTCCCGGGCGATGGCGACACTTGTCGGTCAATGTCACGGTCGCCGTGATTCACGGGGCGTACTTGAGTACTTATGTCACGGCACCGTCGTCTGTCAGCTCTGGATGATGGCCATCGCCCTGACTTACGCGTTGTTCCCAGAACAATATCTCGCGTTATTCAAGAGCGACGGCGGAAATATTGCGTTCGCAGAAGTAGCCAAAACCGGTGTCCAGCTCTTGCGTTTTGTCGCCATCTATTGCCTCGCGGATGCCATCAACATCGCCTTATGCTCCGGCTTGCAGGCTGTGGGAGATACTAAATGGACCTCCAAGGTCCTGATCGTCGCCTCGCTGATCTTGATACTGATACTCTTCTATGCCGATTTCAGGAACTGGGGCGTGATGGGAATTTGGGCCATCGTGACCGTCTATATCGTCATCTTGCCGCCAGTGTGGTACTTTCGCATCCGCCAGGGGAAATGGCAAAAAATCAGAATTGTGGGGCAATGACAGCCTTTACAATGCTCACGCTCACAGCCGATTCCTTGACCAGCCGAGGCGACTTCAGTCGACGCCAGTGCTATAGACAAGCACAGAAACATCGCGGCAGCCTATTCTGTCGAGTTGAAATTTCTGCACTTTGACTTGAATTTTAGCCCGGATGACTTATGTTATAGGCATTCCTTAACGGGGGCAGTAGCTCAGTTGGCTAGAGCACCACGTTCGCAACGTGGGGGTCGAGAGTTCGAGTCTCTTCTGCTCCACCAAAAAATCGCGTAGCGATTTTTTGTCCTCCGTAGCTTTAGCGAAGGAGGACTCAACGCTACTCCTAATATCTTCCTCTTCCTCTTCCTCTTCCTCTTCCTCTTCCTCTTCCTCTTCCTCTTCCT
>CAZUCG010000085.1:0-3695 GCA_964619145.1 uncultured Lentisphaeraceae bacterium
AAGTCGAGACTTTATGAAGACGACAGCGAGGACACCATCAGCACAACACCAGGGCAGTAATCATTTTCGGAGGCCCAAATTATAGCATTATCGTTAAAAAACTTGCAAAGTGTGAAAATAATATTAAATTGTTAAGTTTACAGTTTTTTATCAATCAGCCAAGCTTTTGCAGACTTGGCGCATTTCCTTCCCAATGGAGCAACTAGTGAATTTTTTACTATCCCAGTTTTTGTTTTTCGGTCAAGTCGGCGGCGGCAGTGGCGGCAGCCCCTTTTCCGGTTTAATTATCTTAATTCCCCTTTTTGGGTTAATGTACTTCCTGCTCTATCGTCCACAGCAACAAAAGCAGAAGCAACTGCAAGAGATGCTGAGCAAATTGAAAGTCGGTGACAAAGTTATGACTACCAGCGGTGCAATCGGCGTGATCAGCAAAGTTTCAGAAAAGATTGTCCACATCACCTTGGCTGAGAAAGTTGAGATCAAGTTCGTCCGGGCGGCAGTGGCGGAAATCCTTAAAGACGAAGTCGAAACTACTGCTGGCGACGCGAAATAACTGCTGGTTCTATTCCCCACAAGGGGTATTGGCTGTAAAGCTGTTGAATTTTGATATTATAAATATAAATCCAAGGTTAAAGAACAGATGAAAAAATCGTTGCTCATTCGCTGGTTGATCATTTTGCTGGTAATATTTGCCTGGGGGATGGCGATGTTCCCCATCACAGACCGTGATTATGTGACTGAATTCAAAACCTTGGCCAGCAAGCAGGTTGAGAAGTACCGTCGGCAGGCGGAAAAAGTCCCCACGGTCATCAAGGCTGAGGAGCTGCAGAAGCAGCTCACTGCTCTGAGCGACAAAGAGAGTCAGGAATATCAGGACTTGCAAGCCGAATACCAGAAGCTCAGCACTTCCGCGGAATATCTCGCTGAGAGCAAGTTACCTGAGAATAAAACCAGGAAGTACTACTCCGACTACCAAGAGCTGTGGGAACGCGTTGCGAGCATCCAAACAGAGCATCCGAATGTCTCCGGTTACAAGGCAGTTGAAATTGCTGCTGCCGGCAAAGACCTTGGTTACCGCATTAACCTCTCGAATTTTATTAAAATCCCTTTCCAGGTGCGTTCTTCGAACAAGACTGTATTGCGCTATGTGCGCTTGCAATCAGCCGGCAAGCTGAAGCTCGGGCTCGATTTACAGGGCGGCACTGAGTTCATAGTCGGCTTTGACCAGAAAGACTTGCCGAAAGACGAGCAGGCTGAAGTCATCCGGGACCGGATTCTGGAGATTCTGCGTAACCGCCTGGATAACACTGGTGTGACTGAGCCGGAAATCAAAACTATCACCGCCGACTCGGTGTCTATTCGTATGCCCAGCGTCGATGAGGCCGATAAGACCGATATCCGCAACACCATTAAACAGAGTGCCCGCTTGCAATTCCACGTCGTGGCCGAGAATAGCGAGAATGCCCGTCTGGTTGCAGAGTACCAGGCTGATCCTCGCACCTTCAAAGTCCCAGTCGATATGCTGATGAAGGAAGTTGAGGAAGACCGCAATGGCGAAGTGCAAACCGAAGTGCTCTTCCTCCTCAAAAATCCTGAGCCGATCCGCGGCGAAGATGTGGTTCGGGCCATCCCCAATGTCAATGAATTCGGCAACTGGTCCATCAGCCTGAAATTCAACACTCGCGGCAGCACTGCCTTTGCCAATGTCACCGGCAAGAATGTCGGTCGCCGTCTGGCCATTATGCTGGACGACAAAGTTTACAGCGCTCCCAATATCCGTGAGGCCATCTCTGGCGGACAAGCTGAGATCAGCGGCTCCTTCACCTTCGAAGAAGCAAAGCGCCTGTCAGGAGTTATCGCTTCCGGCAATTTGCCGGTCAATATCACTATCACTAGCGAATTCGGCACTGAGCCGAGTCTAGGCGTGGATTCTATCAAGAATGGTTCTTTTGCTGGGCTGTTGGGCCTTGCGCTAGTCATCATCTTTATGTTGTGGTATTATAAGTTCGCTGGGTTGGTGGCCAATGTTGCCTTGATTGTCAACACAATTCTAGTCTTCGGTACAATGGCCTTGACCAAGGCTACCATCACTATGCCTGGCCTGGCCGGTATGGTCCTGACTATCGGTATGGCAGTCGATGCTAATGTGCTGATCTTCGAGCGCGTCCGCGAGGAATTGGCAAAAGGCAAGTCCATCGGCAACGCCATTAAAGCCGGCTATGCCCGCGTGTTCAGTTGTATTTTAGATGCTAACCTAACCACCTTGATTACTTGCTGGTTCCTGTATAAATACGGCTCCGGGTCAGTACGCGGCTTTGCCGTGACCTTGAGCTTCGGTATTGTCGCCAGCCTTTTCACTGCACTGTTTATGACCCGCGCGATCTTCGATTTTATGATCTATAAGAACTGGCTGAAGACGCTATCAATGCGGAAGTTCGCCATCCTGCAAGATATCAATATCGACTTTTTTAAGTTTATGCGTCCTGCGATGATCGTCTCCTTGGTATTGCTAGTCTTCGCCATAAGCACCGTGCTGGTCCGAGATACAGTATTGGGCATCGACTTCTCCGGCGGTACACAACTCACCTATGCCTGTGACGGCGAAGAGCCGGATGTAAATAAAGTCCGCTCCTACTTGGCCTCGATGGGCCAGGACCGCGTCCGGGTCGGCTATAAACGCGGCCAGAGTGGTGAACGGGAACTGGAAATCGTCTTAGCTGAGCTTGATGGCGACACCAGTGATTTCGGTCGTAAGCTGGATGTGGCTTTTCCGGAATGCAAGCTCTCGCCGTCCTCGACCTATTCAGTCGGCGGCAGCGTGGGCAGTAAATTCCGCAATGACGCGATTTTAGCCGCGGTGTTATCTTTTATTGCCATTGTCATCTACTTGTCTTTCCGCTTTGAATTTAACTATGGTGTTGCAGCTGTAATCGCCGTCATTCACGACGTGATTATTTCTGCCGGCTTATTCTTCTTTCTAAACCAAGGTGAGCTGTCGCTAACTGTAGTAGCGGCCTTGATGACGATCATCGGTTATTCCTTGAATGACACCATCGTTATTTTTGACCGCATCCGGGAGACCCGCCTGTTGCGTAAAGACCTGTCCTTTCGGGAAGTGGTCAACCTCAGCATCAACCAAACGCTTTCCCGGACCTTGCTGACTACCACCACCACAATGCTGGTGGTGGTGGCGATACTAGTCTTCGGCGGTGGAGTGATTTTCGATTTCTCGGTCGTGATGTTCTACGGTATGATTACAGGCACCTATTCGTCCATCTTCATTGCCACTGCCGTCGTCAATGCCTGGCGGAAGAAATCATTGCGGGAAAAAGAATCCACTGCCAGCTTTCCGGTTAAAAGCAAGACTGCAGCCAAAGCCTGATGCGCAGACCCGGTGACCGAATGCCGCAGGATGCGGTAACGGGCACAAGCGGCCCTGCCTTGCCCATCTATGCAATCGCCGAGGAGTTCCTCGACCTACTCCCCACCCGTCGGCGCCTGGTAATCAGTGCGCCGACGGGATCGGGCAAATCAACCCAAATTCCGCAACTGCTGCTACGCTTGTTGCCGCCCGGGCAGCGCGTCTTGGTGTTGCAGCCACGGCGCTTGGCAGCCCGGATGCTAGCCGAACGGGTCGCCTGGGAATTAGGCAGCAAAGTCGGCGGGCTGGTTGGTTTTCAGACCCGCTATGAGCG
>CAZUCG010000085.1:3795-8941 GCA_964619145.1 uncultured Lentisphaeraceae bacterium
GCGCTCTGCCACTATCTTGATTCTTGTCCATTGCTTACTGCCAGTGGCCGGCAATATCCAGTTACCATCTCCTATTCGGCGCATGGTCAAGGTTTGCAATCTGCCATCACTAGCGCAGTGCGCGAAATCCTGTCCAGCGACCACCCTGGCGATATCTTGCTGTTTCTGCCCGGCGCGGCCGAAATCAGAAATTGCCAGCAGCTACTTCGGCGGATATCGCTATCTGAGCCCCTGGAGCTGTTACCGTTATACGGTGAGATGCCGCCGGCTGAGCAACGTCAGGTTATGCAACCTTGCGAGCGGCGAAAAGTTATCCTGGCAACTAATATAGCTGAGACCTCCTTGACTATCCCCGGCGTACGCCACGTCATTGACAGCGGCTTGGCCCGCATTATGCGCCACGACCCCGTGCGCGGAGTGAATATCTTGCAGACTTGCAGCATCGCCCGCGACTCTGCCGACCAGCGTGCCGGCCGAGCTGGCCGTGAAGCCCCGGGCAGTTGCCGGCGCTTATGGAGCCAAATCGAGCAGAATGCCAAACCGGCCCGCACCAGCCCCGAAATCGAGCGCCTCGATTTAGCGGAGACGCTGCTGGCCATCAATGCTTTTGGCTTCGCTGACTCCACCGCCTTCCCTTGGTTTGAACCGCCACCAGAAAAACACCTTCTGGCCGCGCAAAGCCTGCTGGAAAACCTCGGCTTGCTACAAAAGCATAGCGGCGGGCTCAGCGACTTAGGGCGGCAAGTACTACGCTATCCGGCCCATCCCCGTTGTGCTCTGCTATTGCATTTAGGAGTAGAGCAAGGCTGTGCCCGGCAGGCCGCCTACACCGCCGCGATGCTTTCCGAACGGCCGCTGATTACTGCCGCCAGCAGCGACCGCGGCACGCTGACGCGTCTGCGGGATTCCCGCCGCAATCTCCCCCCATCAGACTTCCTGGTCGCGCTGGATTTGTTGCAACAGGCCCAGCAGGCGAATTTTGCGGCCTCTGTGTGTCATAGTTTAGGCATCCTTCCAGGCGCGGCGCGCGACATCTGCCGGGCAGCCGAAAATTATTTATCGCATCTCCCGCATTCTGCTTCTACAAAAGACAGTGAGCAGGTTTTTTTGCAGTGCTTACTGCGGGTATTTCCCGACCGCCTGGCCCGCCGCCGTGATCGGGGGACTCTGCACTGCGATTTACAGAACCGCCGTCGGGCGGATTTGTCGCGCACCAGTCTGGCCCGCGGCGCGGAGTTACTCGTCGCCGGGGAAATTCGCGAGGTCCCCGCTGCCGGCACTCAGGCGGTAAAATTGGAACTTTCCTTGGCCAGCGGAGTCGAAGAAAAATGGCTGTGGGAGTTGTTCCCCAATGATTTCAGTGAGAGCGATGAGGTTTTTTGGGACCCGAAGAGCCAGCAAGTTATGCGCCGCCGCAGTATGTCCTGCCTGGACCTCGTTCTGGAAGAATCGGTCCGCAACGATGCCTCTCCCCAAGCCGCCGCGGTGCTCTTGGCTGAGCAGATCGTCGCGCATACTTTGCATCTGCAAGGCTGGGATAATAATGTCGAGGACTGGATAGCCAGAGTGCGTTTTTTGGCCGGGCATTTCCCGGAACAATCTTTGCCAACTTACTCAGAGGATGACCGCCGACAAATTTACCTGACTTTATGCCAAGGCGAGTACACCTACCGGGCAGTGCGTACAAAAAAATGCCTGCCTTATGTGCGCCAGCTCTTGACAGCCCAACGAATTCATTTTGTGGAGAGGATGGCACCCGCTCATCTGCCCTTGCCGCGCGGGTCCAAGCTCCGCTTGGAGTATGTCCCCGGGCGACCGCCCAAAGGCAAGGCCCGAATCCAGGATTTATATGATTTCACTGGTCAAGCCAGGATTGCCGACGGACGCATACCGGTCCTGTTGGATATCCTGGCACCAAATATGCGAACGGTGCAAATTACAGATGATTTGCCGCGTTTCTGGGCAGTGCATTACCCCGCCATCCGCTCCGCTCTCGCCCGGCGCTATCCAAAGCACGAATGGCGCTAGTAATGCTGGCGATGGCAACTAAGCAGGATAATAAGTTTTTTGCCTCTTTGATTTGCAGAAACGTATTCCGGCTTTATTTTTTAAGTCAGAGCAATTTTTTTACTTCAAACACATACGTCCTTTTTACTTCAACAGGAGGAGTTATTATGAAATTAAAACACGCATTTTTCATCGCCCTAGCGGGATTTGTGCTGACCGCCAGCGCGGCAGACTGGCAACAGGATTTTTTTGGTTCGGAATTACGCGATAACAAGGGCGCGACTGTGTCGCTCGATCGCCTGAAAGGCAAAATTGTCGGTATCTATTTTTCCGCGCATTGGTGCCCACCCTGCCGCAAATTCACTCCCGAGCTGGTAAAATTCTACAACCAGCTGCAAAAACGCAACCAGCCTTTTGAAATTGTCTTTGTCAGCTCGGACAAGTCGGAAAAGAATATGTACGAGTATATGCAAGAGACCAAGATGGACTGGCTGGCATTGCCTTATGGCAGCCCGAAAAAAAATACCCTGAGCGCGAAATTCTCCGTTTCCGGTATCCCGACCCTGGTCATCATCGATGCCCAAGGCCAGACCATCACTCGCACCGGCAAACAAGATGTCGCTGGCGATAACAGCAAGACCTTTGCCAAATGGGAAAAAGCCGCCTCCAAAGACGACAGCGCAGTCGCCTCAGACCGTCCAGCGATCTCTGGCGCGGAAGTCGGCCTGTGGACCCAGGACGTAGCGGCCGCACAGGCCTTAGCTGCCAAACTGCAATTGCCATTGTTGCTCAATTTCACCGGCAGCGACTGGTGCGGATGGTGCAAATTGATGGACCGTAATGTCTTTTCCCAAGATGCCTGGAAACAATGGGCCAAAAAGAACATCGTTTTAGCCTATATCGACACCCCCCAAGATAAAAGCCTCGTGCCAGAAAAATTTGTCGAGCGCAACCAGCAACTCAGCCAACAATTCGCTGTCGCCGGCTACCCGACCTACGTCCTGCTGAAAGCTGACGGGCAGAGCGTTATTGACCGGCTGGGGGCCTCCCGTGAAGCGACGCCGCAGAGCTTCATCCAAGATTTGCAAAAGGCATTATTGAAGGCCCAGCCCGGTGGTGTGAAGGCATTCCTCAATGCAGCCCAAATCGCTGATTTAGAGAAAGCTGAGGCCGATCTAGCCGCCGCCCAAAAGCCCTTCGATGAAGCTTTGGCCCAAGCTCGAGCAGAATATCATCAGCTTAACGAGGCTAAACAGCAAGCTGAGGGCGAAGATGCCCAGAAAGCCGCACAAGATGCCTTGGATAAATGGAACAACGAAATCACCCCGAAAATTGAAACTCTGAATGTTGCGGTTCAGGCCGCCGAAGGCAAAATCGATGCTATTTACGACATCGCAGTCAAGAAAGCTGAAGAGAAATAACCTGCCGCGACATAAGCTGAATCAAAGCGCTCAGAAGATATCCCTGAGCACCTGATGCGTATGATAATGAGCACAAAAGGACTCCTGCTCTGGTGTTTGCTTACGGGCACGCTGTTTGCTCAAGCTGGCCTCGGCGAATCGCTGCTCTTGGAAGGCAGGATGGCAATGGCACGAGCAGAGCAATTTTTGTCGCCCTCCCAACAACTCGATGGCAGTTGGGAGGGTAGCGCACTGATAACCGCCCAAGCCGCGATGGCGCTCGCCAATGCCGGTGTCGAAAAAGGCGTCCTGCAACACGCGAACGCTTTTTTGCAGGCGCGCTACCCAACCGCTAGCCCAGAAGAACGCGTCAGCATTTGTCGCTATCAACTGCGCTTACGGCAACATTTACCGCCTGTCATCCGCACAGAACTCCGACGGTACACGCCGGCAGAGTTATCCCTCGATGCCTGCCAATGGCTGTTGGAGATTCATTATTTGCTGAGCAGGCAGTCCGAGCCACTTTTGTCGACTGAAGTCGTCTCTGTTTTGCTGGAGCATCTGCACACCCACATCGATACACCCGCGGCGCTGCGGCTATTCGCTGCGCTCTGTTCAACAACCAGCGACTTGCACTCGCCTACGCTAGCGGCCTGGCGGCAGGAAGCACTGTTGACAGCAGACAAAAATAACTTCCGTTCGCTACTTTGGCTGGCCAGAGCCGCAAAAGCTTATGCTGCGCTATTTCCCGCTGAAGATGGTGCCTGGCGAGTAAGCATTGTCATTCGGCTATTGGAAAGCCAGCAAAGCGACGGTTCTTGGGGAAGCGCCAACTCCCCGTTCCTGGATACAGCCTTGGCACTGCAGGCCTTACAGCATTGTCTGGCGGCACGAGAATAAACTCACAAGCAATCGTAAAACAGGGATGCTCAAATGGATAACGACGAAGCAAAGCTGGGTCTGCGCAAACATCAAGAGACTTACGGCGTGGATTATTCGACCGGCGACTTCAGCCCGACCTTATGCGCCCTTTGGGGACTGCGTGAACCAGCACAATGTCACGCCAAAGCCATCCCACCAGTGCTGGAACTCGCTAAGAACTTTTTTGGGGCCGATGCTGTACTCCAGAAGACATTCGTCTTCTGCCCCGATGCCATTGGCGATGTCCTCTGGGAAGACTATACCGACGACTTCGAACTGTTGACCGTTAATTCCGAAATCCGGATCAAGTCCGCGACGGTGATGCCTAGTGTCACACCAGTCTGTTTCGGCACCATCTTCAGCGGTGCTCCACCGGAAGTCCACGGCATCCAATCTTATAGCAAGCCAGTGCTCAGCGTGGAAACAATATTCGATATCTTCGTCGAGGCCGGCAAACAAGTGGCCATTATTGCCACCAATAACTGCAGTATCGATAAAATTTTCCGTGACCGCAAAATAGATTATTTCTCTCTCCCCACGCCAGAGCGGGTTAATACTCTGAGCAAGTTATTGTTGCGCGCTGGCGACTACGACCTGATCATCTCCTATGACGGTGGATATGATACCAGCCTGCACAAAACTGGCGCCCGCTCGGAAGAATCTCTGCAAGCGATGCGGACCTCAATCAGCAGATTTGTGGAATTCGCCAGTATCGTCGATGAAGTCTGGACGGGCTATAACCGCCTGTTAACTTTTACCTCCGATCACGGCGGACACGACCTTGAGGACACTGGCCGGGGAGGACACGGCACAGACCT
>CAZUCG010000086.1:0-8857 GCA_964619145.1 uncultured Lentisphaeraceae bacterium
GAGAGAAATTTATAACCCAGATGATCTGGGAAAATCGCGGTGTGGCGCCGATTTATCGGCGTTACTACTTGGCCTTGTCACTCTGTCGGGTGGAAGATGGCAGCGAGGTCTATCGCGCCTTGCACCCTAGTCTTGATATCAGGACCTTCGACCCTGGACAGATACAAGTGCTGCATCCACAATGGTCTATCCCTCAGGCTATCCCGCCAGGGCAGTACTTTGTCCGAGCCGCTCTGGTACGGGACTTGAGCTCACAAGAGGCGGCCATTAAACTCGGCCTTGAGGGGCGTGATGACGAGGGCTTCTATCGCCTGGCAAACGTGGAGGTAAAATGACCCGGGAGATATGCTGTGCCAACTGCGCCCAGGCAACTAAATACTTTAGTGCTATTTAGTTGCCTGGAAATATAGACTTTGAATTACTGGCTTAAAGTATAACTGATTGTGTCAGTAGAGCTATTTAAGCAAGAATTCGCTGCTTGCCTTGACGCCGCTATTGACGTCGGTTACTTCCAGTTGCCACACGCCTGGCAGGTCATTATAGGCCAATTGACGGCTTCCCTCCGCTTGACCGTTGGGCGCCGTCAGGTTAAAGGCGTAGCGGCGTTCTGGGCCAATCAATTCACAATGCAAGACGTGGCCGCCGGGCGCATTGCCGGCCTCGACCGAGGCTGTAAAAGCTAGCTCTTCACCCCGCCTGATTTCGGGCGAGTGCTGCAGCTGGACTTTCTCGACTTTGTGCGTCAGCACTGAATAGACCTTGGCCGCACCAGAGATAATCTTCGACGGCACTTGCTTGCCTTGACCGAGGTAACGGCCGGCTCGGATATCGTAGATATGACCAGTCTTGGGCAGCGTGATGTTGACATCGATACCGCTGGCCTCGTCTGTAGTCTGAACCTTACGGTCGGTTTTCCAGACCCCCAAGACATAATTCCCCTGGAATTCGCGCCAGCTGGTCTCGGCTTGTACCGGCTGGCCATCTGTACCGGTAATCACCCGTTCGCGAGTCACCTCGGCTTGAGACAGTTCCTCGCTGACGATTTGCCGCATCGCCTGGCATAATTTTTCTGCACCTGAGACCTCGCTGGCTACCTCGCCGCCAGTGCCGCTCAAAACGACCTGTTGGTATCCGCCGAGCAAGAAATTCAGTTGGCAGACTCGTCCTTGGCCGACCTTCTGGCTCTGTCGCAAGGGCAAGGACGCGTCGCTGCTGCGGAAATCCTCGCCGAGGTATTTGCTGATGGCGATATCTGGTATTTTCCGTCCTGGGCGCAGGGTGCCGTGTTCGTTATAGGCGCCGAAATCGAAGTCGGACAACACTGTCCCGCCAGCTTGCAGGAATTTTTCGACCGCTGCCAGTTGCTGGTCAGACATCATCAGTGCACAAGGCAGAATCAGCACTTGGTAGTCAGCATTGAGCTTCTCTGGCAATTCCGGTGCATAGATAAAGCGGTAATCGATGCCTAAGTCGCCCAGTAGCGCGTGCCAGCCAGACAGAGAATTCTGGAATTCATTGGCCCCGACAGTGCCTGCCGCCACAAAAAAGCTGCCTTGCGAATAAAGCATCGCGACTCGCGGGCGGGGTTGCGAATTGAAGACCAACCGGGCCAGGCCGCGTTTGGCTTCCGAGAGGATTTTCTGATATTCGTCGAGGCAGGGCGTCAACAGCAGCTCGCCGGTGATGCCGGCTCGTGGTGCATAGAATGGCGAGAGTCGTGCTCCCGAGAGCAAGTCCCGCCAGAAGTATGAATTGATATAGCCGTCACTGCGGTGGGTAGGTGCGACATAACCGCCGAACCACTGGCCCGCCAGCATCTCGGGGCGAGCGAGGTCTTGCACCAGCTTGCGTTGGATGCCATCATAATAGGCCAGGTAATCGAGTTGTCGGAGCACCAGTGCCCAGTCGAAGCTGTAACCGGGGTTGACGGTTCCGGACAGGCCGATGATGCTGTCAGGCACTTCGGCCTGCAGATATTTGCGCAGATTGCCCAGGTATTTTTCGGCAAAAACTCTATTCATAAACAATTTGTGATCTACAAATGCCCCGAGGCGAGCTTTATCAGTGAGTTCCTGTAATTGCACTGGCTGGACTTCGGCAAAAGAGGCGAATGTTTTGCCCCATTCGGCATTGAGGCGGTCGATGCTAGCGAATTGCTCTTGCATCTGGGTACGAAAATCCTGCAGGCAGTCCGGCGAATAGCAGACTGTGCTGCCGATGAATTGCTCGTCACCCACGAAGTGATATTTCACATCAAAGGCGGCCGCATCGCCTTTTTTACAGATCTCAGCGATGCTTTCAGCGGCTTTCGCTTGTGCCTCGGCAGAAGAGAAGCAGGGCGTACGCACCGGATCTGACTTTTTGTCATCCTTGTAGGTCGTCCAATTGTCGAAGGAAGTCGAACCCAAGCCGTAAACTGCTGGCTCGAGATTCAGGTTTCGCAAGGCGCGCACCGCTTGGCGGTTGTCTCGGCACCAGATGATGGCCTGGTCGAAACCGAGGTCGCGGTATAGAGGGTATTTTAGAGACTCGTGTGCTGGCCAGATGACCGCAGTAAGCTCTTGCAGGTCGGCAGTTTGGCCAGCGAAGATGAATTCCTCGCAGGCTTGCGCCCGGACCTGTCCGTTCTGCCGGGCAGTCAACAATACCCGGTAGAGGGTGGAATAAGGCGCTTGGGGCAGGAACTCTAGTCGGACTGCACCTCGGCCAGATGCTTGACTGACCAGGCGGAAGTCGGCATCTTCGATTTGGATGCTCAACTCGGCCTCAGCCGAGGATGATTGTGCGACTATCGGCAGCGGCTGGCCAATACTGCCCTGCCGGCCGGCCGGGAAATCCACCCTTAGAGTGATGTCCTGTGGGATATCCAGGCGGTATGCGGCAGCATCAATAATCTTCCCGTTGCTCTTCAGGAAGACATTGGCGATATTGCTGCCGCCAGGCAATGTCGAGAGCGGCCAGGACAAGGCGTTGCTGCCAGCAACTAAGCTCAATTTCTGCTCGTGCCGGCCAGTTTCCTGCCGCCAGAGATTGGCAAAGACAATTTCTAACTCTGCCTCCAAAGCAGCTGGGCATTCAATGGTCGCTTGACCTGGTGTTGGCTGAGTGAAAATGGCTGGCGGGACGACGTCAGCTACCCAACGCAAGAGTTTGCCTAAGGTGAGGTAGTTATATTCCCAGAAGGGGAAATCCCTACCCACAAAAGAGGGGTAGCGATTGCGGATGTCCTGTTCAGGTACAGCGGGGTTACAGCGACTTTGCCCAGGCGTCAGATTGATGCTGGCGGAGCGCCAGGCACCACGCTGGTAGCAGCTGAGGAAATTAGCAAAATCCCGCTGGTTTATCTTGCGCATCTGTGGCAGGGCTAATAAATCGGCAGATGGGTCTGAGGGTGTGCCTAGCAAAGTAGCAGGGATATTTTGGCAATCGACGAACAACAGCGAGGACTTCGTTGCACGAGCCGACAGCCAGTCCAGAAAGGGCTGGCTGACATCGGTTTTGAAATTTACCTGGTGCAAGAGAATGACCTTGCTATTTGGCGCTTCTTTCAGGCACTCCAAGGTATATGGCTCCAGCTCTGGCAGGATGGTGTTGGCGTAAACGCCCATAATGCCGCTGCCATTGATGTACGAGACTTTAGCCAGTAACGGTATCATCTGCCAGGTATATTCGAGGCGTTGCCCCAACTCAACGGCGAGGCGCCGTTCCAAGGAGGCGTAATTTCCACGTACCAGCGGCAGGAAGAGCACTTCCGGTAACTCAAAACCGGCCGGCTGCAGCCATTTAACGTGCGCCGTCTCGACCTCAGCGGAGTTGCTTTCGATAAAAGCCAAGGGCTTATACCAGGTGGTGAGCAACTGGTCACGCAGGCGGTCCTTGAGCTTGATCTCTTGCGGTGTATAATCCTCCGGCACAATTTTCAGGTCATCTAGGGTCAGAGTCTGCTCTTTGACGCCATAGACCATAAAAGTCAGTCTCCCGAAGATGGCCTTTTCTGGAGCATAGAACGACTCATTCAAAGTCTTCCAGTCGTGCGAATCGCGGTTGCCGGGATAGAATTTTACCTTCGCCTCGGGTAAGTCTTGCAAGGCGGCATCAAGAAAAGAGATGCTGCCGACTGAGGTGCCACGGATTTTGTTGTCGTTATGCACTCGACAGGAAGCAGTATATTTGCGATTGGGCTCAGGCAGGAAAAAGACATTGAATTGCACCCACTTGTCATCCTCGCTCGGGCGCTTAATCTGCAATGCCTCATCCTGGTAGGTGTACCAATTGCGGTTACGAATCCACATCGCGGTGGGGAAACCGGCCGGCCAGGGGGCGATACTGTCGCTGACTTGAGAAAAATCGCCATTGTGCACTAAATTCGCGCCGCCGGAGAATAACTCCGCCGGATATGTCTGCCGCGCTGCCCGGTCCAGGCAGACTTGCACCGAGTAGGTACTGGGGGCCAGAAAATCACCGGCTTTCGTCCGGAAACAACTGTCGTCAGCGAGTGTTGTTGCATAGAATGAGCGCTCGAAGCCTGGTACTGTGAACAGCAGGCGTTTTTCGCCGTTGTCAGCAGTCTCGATTTGGAACGGCACCTCCCGGGAATAGTCGGGTTTAGCGTTGGCGACTTCGTAGATCACAGTGGTGGCAGGATTGGCATCAGTCGGCAATTTCACTGCTCGAACCGAGGTGGAGAATTGCCGTGGGACAGTGAGACTTAACGAACTTTGGCTGGGGACTACCGTTAAGCCATTGGGACTCTGGTAAGTGGTTAATTCACGTTCTTTGCCAGTAGAGTGATGCAAGGAGGCCAACAACGGCTCACCCACTGGCTCTACAGGCACTATCGGTTGCGACTCCAACTTCTTGACCAAGGCCGGCAGATCATCTGATAAGGTGACGTTGATGTTGCAAGTAAAGACTTGGCCGGGGGAGAGCTTCTGCTCCCGCAGCAGGAATTCCAGGGTCGAATAATGCTTATCGATGGAATACCAATTATAGAAGGAATCAAGGTACTGTACTGGCACTTCGAGCGCTGCCCCAAAATTGCTGTTCTTGCCGCCGACGGCAGATAGGCCGCGTTTCGGCGCGATGCTCCATTCGTCCATCTGCACGTCGCCAGGATGCACCAACTCCACGCATTTGTCATTGCGAGTCTGATAGAAGACGTTAGTTTCTTTGTTGTCCTGACACGAGCGCAAGAAGGTACGGCACCAGACTCCGACCGAGTATGGCGCCTCTGCGAGATTCTCAAGCCGGTATTCGATCTGCATAACCGGTTGCGAGCCTTGGAAAGTATACTTTTTGCTGATGCGCAACCAATCGAATGCGCCTATGCCGCGGGCGGATAGCTCGACCGAGACACCACGCCGGTCATTCTGCAGAATTCTCGCTGTAAATTCCAGCAAGTCGAAACGCTCCTGCCATTGGCCCGCTTTGCCGTCCCGTGGGCTATTAGCTACAATGCGCTCGGAAAATGAATTACCGAAGGCCAGCAGGCTATGGCCTTTATAGGTCAATTTGCTGAGTGCTCCACCGGTGGTATTCAGGCTGGCATTGATGTCAGCATAAGTCACTGGGATCTCCACAGCCCCCAAAATCATTGAGCAGGCTATCAGAATCAAACTGGTAAATTTCATTTACTATTCCTTGCTGATTGGTGGTATAAAGATATTGAATGCTGGTTGTCTAATTGCTCAGCTGTTAGCGTAGCGCAGATTCTTGCGCCAAAGGATACCAGAAAGCTTTCTTCCAAACGCTCGTGTGTGCTTCGTCAGGGATTTTGGCTTGCGGCCACAGCTCGACGTGCCCGTCGTGGAACAAAATATTGGAACTGCCGTCGTGACGAGCGCTCATTTTACGTTGGTCCGCGGTGTAGGTGGTACTGGAAAAGGCATAATAGCTGATAACCGGAGTAATGGACTCACCGAGCAATAGCAAGGAGGAGGGGAATTTGTGCGCAGTGGTCATCAGACTGCGTGGATTGATATTGACATAATAATTAATGTAGTACGGGTTGTAGCCCATACTAAAATAACTTTTTTGCGCGGACCAGTAGTACGCTTCGTCACTGGGAACTGCCGCCGGACAGCACATCGAGTGGGTATATAATTTTGAACCACTGCCTTGAATACCAGCAAAGACTTCGGTGTCATTCTGAAAAGGCCAGTAGTCCTTCATTCGACCAGTGTTCTTCAAATTGCTCAAAGCATACGGTGGCAGCATCTCGCCATTGTCCTGGGTGTAAAAAAACAGGCTCTTGCCAGCAGAACCGAAGTTATTTAGGCATTTGATCTGCTGAGCGCGACTGCGTGCCTTCTGTAGAGCCGGAAGAAGCATCGAGGCCAAAATCGCGATAATCGCAATCACCACCAGTAATTCGATCAGAGTGAAACGATGGCGGGAACGGCAATCCTTTGTTGAATGCGAAGAATTAAAGAAAAAAGGCATCTTCGGTCACCTCTTTTAAGGGGGAAAATATTAATACTACTTGCTGGGATAATAATTCAGCCTGGCCCTAAAACTAAACTGGAAATAGCTTAACCAATAAGCTACTTTAATATATAAGCCTAGCGTGATATTACAACCCCTGAGGAGCATTTTCAGGAGTGCGAGCTGGTTTTGCTGAATTCAGTTTTCGATTCAGACAAAGTTGTGCCTAAGGCGCTGGCAAATGCCTGTTTTTTGACTGTGTTGCTTGCAGAATTGGCTTTGAGATATTATCTTAACTTGGAATCGGTTCACGAAGCGGCTTGGTTCGCGCTGAAAACATTCCAACTCAAAATATCGAGGGATACGACGTGGTTAACGACTATATTTGCAAATTTATGGAAAATTATTGCTGGGAGGCGCTGACTTTCAACGATGTGTCACTGGCTACCCGGTATGCGGATTTTCTGCCTGGCGAGACATCGCTAAAGAGCGTCTTTTCACGCAATATCAGTTTGAACGCGCCGTTTGTCAGCGCGGCAATGGATACTGTGACGGAGAGCGCTATGGCTATCGCTATGGCCAAACTGGGCGGACTAGGCGTGATCCATAAGAATTTCACGCCTGCGCAGCAGGCCGAACAGGCCGCCAGCGTCAAACAATTCCTGAATGGCATTATTGCCAATCCCGTAGTCTTCCGTCAGGATATGCTGGTTAAAGATGTGGTAACGGCTAAGAATCAGAATAACTATACTTTTCATGGTTTCCCAATCCTCGATGCTGACGACCGACTGGTGGGGCTGCTGACCGGCCGTGATGTCAAATTTCTGACCTCGCTTGATATCCCAGTCTCCGAGGCGATGGCGACTAATCTGATTGTCGGCACACCTAGTACCAGTATGCTGGAAGCGCTGGAAATTATGCAGAAGAACCGGGTCGGCAAATTGCCGTTGGTGGACAAGGACGGCAAGCTCTGCGGCCTCTATAGCTTCCAGGATGTGCGCTCGTTGACCAAGAATATCAATCCGAATTTTAATCGCGACCCGCAGCACCGCCTGCGAGTGGCCGCGGCGGTGGGCCCGTATGATTATGAGCGCATCGACGCGCTAGTTGCGGTCGGTGTGGATGCCTTGATTCTAGATACTGCGCACGGCCATTCCAAAGGCGTCTTGGAGACCTTGCAAGAAGTCAAACGCCAACATCCGCAGGTCGATGTAGTGGCTGGGAATGTCTGCACTGAAGAAGGCGCGAGGGCGCTGTTTATGGCTGGTGCCGACGCTGTCAAGGTCGGCATTGGACCCGGCTCAATCTGTACGACTCGCGTCGTGGCTGGTGTGGGTATCCCGCAATTGACCGCCGTCTATAATGCCTGGAAGGCCGTGAAAAACAATATCCCGATTATTGCTGATGGCGGCATTGCGCATTCTGGCGATGTAGCCAAGGCGTTGTCCGTGGGCGCTAGTTGTGTGATGATGGGCTCGGCTCTAGCCGGTACCGAGGAATGCCCCGGCGAGCGGATTTTGCATAAGGGCCGCACGTATGTGATTTACCGCGGTATGGGCAGCTTGGACGCTATGCGCCAGAGCAAGGGCAGTCGTGAGCGTTATGGTGTTTCCGCTGATACTGCAGAAGAGAACCTAGTCCCGCAGGGGATTGAGGGGATGATCCCTTATCGCGGCTTGGTGGCCGAAGTGCTGAACCAATACACTGGTGGGTTGCGCTTCTCGCTTGGATACTGCGGCGCGCAAAATATCCCGCAGCTGCAAGAGAATGCCCATTTTGTTCGGGTGAGCTCATTTGGTTTGCAGGAAGCGCATCCGCACGATGTGATTGTGCAAAAAGATGCCCCCAATTACCGGGCGACATAATGGCTTGTTCTGGCCAGCGGCATTGACCGCAGCAGTAATAAAAAAACCGCGGCCTCGACGCATTAGCGTCGAGGCCGCGGTTTTTTATTGCTCTCGAGCAATAGGCGTTACTTGAAAGTGTCGGTGAATCTTGGGCAGGCCTGGCGGAATGAGCAGAATTCACAGGTGTTGTGGTTCTCGGTCAGCGGAAAATCCTCTTCCTCTGCCAGGTTGTTATCCGGGTCCCGGAGTTTTCGCCGCATCGCTTGGAGGCTGAGCAGTATCTGGTCTTTCACCGAGACTAACAGCGCGGCATCGACAGAGTAATTGCTTTTGCGGCCGCCATCATTGAGAAAGATACCGTGCAAGGCCAGCTGTTCGAGGTTGCTTTTCCATTTATCCAAGGCAAAGAGAGCGTAACAGGCCAACTGCTGGCGCAGGGTAACTGGATTCTCACCGCCAGTTTTCCAATCTACGATATGCAGGCTGCCTTCGCTGTCAGTGTAGGCGAAATCGATAGCGCACCAGACCTTGTTCTGTTCTACCAGGAAGCTGTCGAGGATGTCAATGGGCTTCCATTGCACAAATGG